>NZ_CDLKIE010000484.1:0-4528 GCF_975902315.1 Kaarinaea lacus
ACTTGGCAATCCGAATATATACAGATATTCTTCGATTTAGGGCGGTTTTCTAATGACTACTGGGGTGATTGAAAGTGTTGTTATTATCTTCCTGCCGTTCACAATGTCAAATTATTAAGTAAAAACAAATTGTTAGTGTAATCGCTTCTCGTGCAATTGCTGGTCTTTAGCGATACCGGGCTTGGCGGTAACTTGGCGGTAAAGAAGTTAAGTGGTCTCAGTCGCTGGGACCTAAATTCGCCACACAGTAATCGAACATCAAACGATTTTACTGAAACCGGGTTACAGGCTGGTACTGAGTGTACAACGACAGTTTGCTTCTGTGCGACTCAAATGAAAACAATAATAACAAAGGATTGTAGTTTCGGGGCATGGGTGTAATGGGAAAAACGGTTCCTCAATACAGTCAATTTATTTTGCGATCTCTGTTGGCGGTGGCAATTGTATTGCTGACTGCCTGTGGTGGTGGTTCCAGTGAAGTTCCTCCCGGTGGCGCACCGATCGTCGATGATCCTTCCGGTGATTCAAGTGGCGGTAATAATAATGTAGAACCACCGCCAATCGAGTTTCCTCCCGAACAGCTCGTTATCAATCTTGGCCCGGATTTAATACTGGATGACTATGGTGACGAGGTACTACTTAGCGCGGGACGTACCACGGCGACACGTTTACTCTGGGAGCAGATAGGTAATGGTCCGCGTGTCAGAAATTTAACAAATACCGATCGGTTCCAGGTCAGGTTCTCGCCCGCGATATTTTCTGCTGATACGCCTGGTGATGCCAGAAAAACGACCTTGCGTCTCACGGGATGGGACGATCAGGGCAATATGGCATCGGATGAAATCACGGTCACATTCCTTCCCAATAACCAGACAACACCAGTCAATAATACGCCTCCGACGATTCAGGAAATCCCTGATGTCATCGTACAGCCAGGCGAAACAGTTGAGCTGACGGCAATTGCCAGTGATGCGGAAGATGGAATTCCTCAAATAAGATGGAGAGAAATTAGCACGCCAGCCCTGGTGTTAGGGAGTGGTGAATCAACAGGTTCGATCCTCAGTTTTACAGCGCCTTCAACACCGGGAACCATCCTGTTTGAAGTTACCGCGACAGATAGCGCGGGGGCTAGCGCATCAACGAATGTATCAGTAGAAGTAATGATGAATAATTCGCCCACTGTGAGCGTAGGAGGCGATATTCAGGTGGAGTCAGCCCAATTGGTTACCGTACAGGGCAATGCCAGCGATCGGGATGGCAATATTGTCTCGTATCTATGGGAACAGGTTGATGGCGTACCTTCCCTGACATTACTGGATGCATCAACTCCCAGTGTAAGCTTTACCGCTCCTGTGGTTAGCATTGATACCAGCTTCACGATACAGCTCACCGTTACTGATAACCTGGGTGCTACCGCGAGTGACCAGCTGGTCGTAACTGTTAGCCCGGCGTTAGCGAATAAGCCACCCACCGCGAGTGCTGGTATCAATCGGACCGTGAACCTCGGCGAACTCATCACCATTACAGGAAGTGGTAGCGATTCGGATGGAAGTATCGTTAATTTTTCATGGACGCAAACCGATGGACCAGTGGTGACATTGACTGGCGCAAACTCTGAGGTCGTCAGTTTTACGATGCCCTCCGACATGCAGGGTCAAGTCGCCATAGTTCTGCAATTGACAGTAACCGATGACCAGGGGGCTATTGGCATTGACCAGGTCGAGATACGCGCTAATGCGCCACCCATCGCTAATGCGGGTGCCGACCAGTTTCTGCAACCTGGCGATACGGTTAATCTTTCGAGTATTGGCAGCGATGATCCCGATGGCAACATTATCAGTTACCTGTGGACGCAGGTTGGTGGAGCAACAACGGTTATTTTTAATCGCAACAGTGCCAACCCGGGATTTCAGGCACCTCAACTTCCCGCCAACCTGGATTCCGACAATCTAACCTTTGAATTAACGGTTACGGATGATAATGGCGCAATTGGCAAGGACACGGTTGTTATTCATATAACACGTAATGTGCCGCCAACTGCAAATGCGGGTCCCGATCTCACCGTTAATTCGGGTGATGCCACCCCGGTTACTATTACCGGTAGCGGATTTGATAATGACGGCAACATTATCAATTTATTCTGGACGCAGGTCGCAGGTCCGCCTGTTACTTTAAATGGTGCAAATACTGCGACAGTGAGTTTTGACGTTCCTGAAGTGCAGCAACAGTCTATTATCACGCTACGCTTGACGGTGGTTGATGATGGGGGCGCCGATGGCAGCGACGCAGTATCTATTACGATAAATGCACCGCTCCCAAATAATGCGCCGGTTGCCAATGCCGGTGTTGATCAGAGGGTCGCCGGCGGCGATCTGGTAACCCTGAGTGGATTGGGCTCGGATCAGGATCTTGATCCATTAACGTATTCATGGCGTCAAACCAATGGACCATCTATAACGCTAAACAATGCCAACAGTCCAACCGCAAATTTTACTGCCCCTCAAGTGACAACTACAACAAACATCACGATAGAGTTGACGGTTACGGATGACAAGGGTGCATCGGGGACAGATTTTGTGAACATATCGGTAGAACCGGTAACGAATGCATCACCGACTGTCGACGTGGAAACAGATTTCGCCGTGCTCTCCGGCAACAATGTAACAATTACCGGTAATGCCGTCGATTCAGACGGACAAATAGTGCAATATACCTGGGCGAAGATAGCAGGCCCCGTTGTTGCGCTTAACGGTACCGCAACCGCAACGGTGGATTTTATTGCCCCTGATGTTACCCAGTCTACACAATTGCATTTACGGTTAACGGTGGTTGATGACCAGGGTGCCAGTGCGTCAGATGATGTCTTCATAACCATCAACCCGGTCAATGCGGGTAATGGTGTACCCGTCGTAAACGTAGGAGGTGATTTTACAGCGGTCTCCGGCGAGAACGTGTCGATCACTGGCTCCGCCACAGATGATGGTGTGATCACGACTTATATATGGACGCAGATGTCGGGATCGCCGCTTCTTAGTCTCAGCAATTCTACTACACCAACCGTAAGTTTTATTGCGCCCAGCGTGGGATCAGCGACCAGTTTTACCCTGCGCCTGTCCGCAGTGGATGATGCGGCGGCTATTGGGTTTGATGAGGTTGTCGTTACTGTTATTCCTGCAACGGGGAGCAACAATGTTGCACCCTCGGCGAATGCAGGAGCAGATCGTGTCGTCACCGCGGGTGAAACAGTGTCAATCACCGGTAGTGGCAGCGATAGTGATGGCAGTATCGCCAGCTATCAATGGATACAATTAAATGGTATCAGCGTCAGCCTGAATAATGCTAACACCGATACAGTATCATTTTCAGCGCCCGCGGCGACTTCAACAAGCAATATTACATTGCGGCTAACGGTAACAGACAATCTGGGTGCAAGTGGCGTCGATGATGTTGTTGTCACAGTCAATCCTGTAGTCGCAAACATTGCCCCTACCGCAAACGCAGGACTGGATGAAACGGTTGATGCCGGTCAACTGGTAACGCTTACCGGCAGTGGCAGTGACTCGGATGGCATTATCGCCAGTTATTCATGGAGTCAGGTAGGCGGGGAGCCCGTCGTGCTGAACAATACGACTAACGCCACCTTGCAATTTAATGCACCCCCCGTACAACAGACAGCAACTGCAACATTACGACTGACAGTTATAGATAACCTGGGTGGTGCCGGATTCGATGATGTCGTGATAACTATCAATCCGGCGGTAGTCAATAATATTCCTCCCGCCGCCAATGCGGGAGCCAATCAGACGGTTACTTCCGGTGATCCTGTTTCTATTACTGGTAGTGGTAGTGACACGGATGGAACAGTTAGCAATTATCTGTGGACGCAAACTGGCGGCGTACCACTCGTATTGAATAATGTGGCTAATCCTACCCTGGAGTTTACGGCGCCACTTGTGCAAACAACCGCTACTGCGACATTACGGCTAACAGTTTCTGATAACCTGGGCGCGACTGGTTTTGATGAAGTGATTATTACCATCAATCCTGCGGTTGTTGGCAATCAGCCACCTATCGCAAACGCCGGACCAGACCAGTCGGTAAATAGCCAGGATTTTGTAGTACTCACTGGAAATGGTACTGATAGCGATGGCACGGTCACAGGCTTTCAGTGGACGCAAACGGCCGGTCCTGCCGTGACATTAAATAATGCCAATACCGCCAATGCTAATTTTGGTGCACCGCAAGTCAGTATCGCCACCGAGCTTGGTTTTGAATTAACCGTATCAGATAACAGCGGTGCGACACACGCAGACACGATATTGGTGAGCGTGTTTCCATTTACGCAACTGAGTGGAACGATCACCACGCAAAGCGGTACCCAGGTCGATAGTGATGTTAATGACCCAAGTGCGCCGCTAACGCGTAACAATACACCTGGAAACGCGCAACCTTTGATTAATCCGGTCATTTTAGGCGGCTATGTTAATCAACCAGGCGCGGGAGCGCCAGGTCGGAGCCAGGTAACGGG
>NZ_CDLKIE010000485.1:0-3809 GCF_975902315.1 Kaarinaea lacus
ATAAGGCTGCGAATATTCGAAATAATTTATGCATCTTAAAACTCCCCCACAACAAAGATGAATAAACAGTACCTGCATGTAAATACCTGGCAGGAAATTAAGGCGGCAATTGATTCCACTTCAACCAGTAACTTCCAACTTCCCGAGCAATGTTAGAAAATTCATTTTTATCCTCGGGCTTTACCAAATAGCTATTTGCTTTAAGTTGATAAGCTCTAATGATACTGTCGTTATCATTCAATGTACTGGTACAAACCAAAACGGGTACCCGTTTTAGCTCGCTGTTCTGTTGAATAAACTCCAGTAGATTGACTATATTATCGTTGAATTCATCGATACCAAGAATGATCAAGCGTGGCTTAATATAATTTTCCGAGCTGCTTTTATTAACACACTCTTCCAGATAAACAAGCATTGCCTCACTATCAGCCACGCGCCGCACCTCATGTGGCACATCAACTAATTGAAAGTTCTGGATAATAATATTTGCGTCGCTATCGTTGCTTTCTAATAATAAGACAACGCAATGTTCTTCAGAGACCATGCTTCCCTGTTCTACCCCTTAGTTCGTAAGCCTGCATTGAAATTGATTTTAAACGCATTGTTTGCTGAACCATCACCCTGTAATGCGAATTGGCAGCATAATCAGCCCCTGGATAATAGTCAAATTCACCGGTATCGCCTGCGCTACAGAGATTTTGTCAGCGATTAATACAATAGACTATTATAATAATTCTATAGCCTGAAACCAGATACGATAAAAAAGACTACAAAACAAGCCGCTACACGAACAATACTATTGATTAACGACAAGCTTATCGCTCTAGCTTTTCCGCACAGTTGATGCAATGCTCCGCTGTTAAATCAAACTCCAGCCGTTTTACGGCGATTTCATCTCCACACATTTGACAATAACCAAAATCTCCACCTTCGATTCGAGCCAGTGCGGATTCAATTTTTTTTAACTCAAGTTCCCGACGCTGCTTTGCCGCCAATGACATGGCCTGTCCCTGGAGCGCATCCATACGACTGAGTCGACCCTGGCGAGTCTGATCCAGCTCAACAGTTTGAGCAGCATCTTCGCTGATACTGGCAGTCTCTAACAACTGGCGCCTTCGTGCCTGTAAAAGTTTCTTAAATGCTGTCAATTGATTTTCATCCATACTGAATTAAAGGATTATTTGCAGAGTTAGTCCAGCCTGGGATATTAGTGGCAAAGCCGATTTCAACATTATCGCGAACCATCTTGCTGACCAGGCATACACATGGCGGGGGTGCCACCAGCACAAGCGCACAACTTCTCTGGTTCACAATAACAATTTGCTGGCAGAAATTTGCACCCCTGTTTCGCTTCACAGTCTGATTTCTGGTGAAGTGATTGCATAAAACCTGATTCACAACTATTGTCAGCAGCGCGACATTGGTAAGTACTATCTCTCTGATTCTTTTGCAGTATACAAATCGGCGATTTCAGACAATCCAGTTCTGACAAATTTGCGCAGCTTTTATCGAGATCGTCTTTCAGGGACTGGCTTAACGATGCCCGAGGCTGCGCGTAAACCGGCGATGGTCTAACAGCCTGCCTTGCCAGATTTGGCTGAGCGTTCTGTGTTAATTCCCCGGATTGAATTTCACTCGCCGCTAGTTCTGTGGGTGAGCTCGCATGATCAGCAGACGCTATGGTCTGCTTGCGTTGCAGTGAATCTGCAAGCGCCTTATCTTCTTCCCGCGATTCGGTTGACAACCGACCTTGCGGCGCCTTTGCCATTGCCTGCAATGTGGCCTCCTGTTCTGCAACCGCAGCGGGCTCATCAGTGGTTCTGGATAAAGGTGCGGATTTGGCCAATGCGACGGGCGCTTTCTTCTTTTCCCGCTTCGAAACGGACTTTCCTGGAGATGGAACTTCCGCTGATGCAAGTTCATCTGCGGTCCTGGTCTGATTTTCAACGGTGTCACTATCGATAACCGGTTCAGCCGCCTGATGTTCAAGTTCCGCAAATGGCGCCGTTTCTTCTACTCTTTCCGAACCTGTCGCTTGCCCGTCTGGCACACTCCCAATTTCTGTCATTGCTGGCCCTGGAAAACTGGCAGTTGCATCAGGGGCTTTTCTTTCAATAGTTGTCACGACAATGACGCTTAGCACAATAACAGCGGCCATTGATGCCGGCACTGCCCAGCTTGCTGAAAAAGGACCAGCCGCTCGTTTTGGCGCCACCGCCTTGTGCGCTTCGGCCAGAATTTTTTCATCCAACGCTGTAGACGGTTGCTCCTGGCTCAGTTCGGAATATAGCTCAGACAGTGTTTCGTCGCTGGTATCTCGTCTATCACCTTGCATAGTTATTACCTTGCAAACTTAATCACCTGTTAAAATGTCCTTAAGGCCTGCTTTCAGTTTTTTCGTCGCATAACGCAAACGGCTTTTTATAGTCTCTGGATTTTCATCAACCACCAGTGCTATGTCTTCAATGGAAAGACTTGCCTCTTCTTTCAGGAGAAACACTTCCCGTTGTTCAACAGGCAACTGTTTGATAAGTGCCGTTAACAGGAATTTAGCCTGGGTTCGATCCAGCTGTGTTTCAGGATTTGCCGCTTCGGCTGCCGGCATATCCCCGATCATCTGATCACCACAATCGACATGCTGTATCCGGGAAAATTTACGGTAGTGGTCCACAGTGCAGTTGTGTGCAATCTGAAAAAGATAAGTGGTAAATTTGGCGCTGGGTAAATAGCGCTGCCGGGCGTTAATCACGCGCAGCCAAACTTCGTGTGTTAACTCTTCTGCTATCGACACCTGGCTGGTATGACGCAGGAAATACCGATACAGGGGCCCCTTGTTTCGAAGATACAGCTCATCAAATGCAAGGGCGTCACCTCGACTGTAGCTCATCATGAGCTCTTCATTAGTTAGACCCTGATAGTCAACATTTGGCACGCCCATAACATGCCGCATTTTCCCAGGATTGACAACTGTCTGCATAGTCTTGTTGCTAATGTATCGCGGGCTGCGCTCTCACACAGCCCACTTGTTTGTTGATTGTTTGATACTAGTTAAACGCTCTATCTACTGTTGTTGCTTGCGCGTTGCCTGATAAGGTATTTGCCAGTTCCACCAGCCGAACAAATTCACTGCGATAGCCGTAGCGATCAATGCCTTTGGCAGTTACCGCCAATGAAACAATATCGTTATAGGAATATTGCTGTGTGTATCGCCCACCTCGCAACAGCTGTCCAAATCCGGCCACACTGGCGGCAAACTGAAACCGCTGGCTGGTCTGGTTTATTTGCGCAATCATTTGATTTTTTGATACCGGAATTTCCATCAGGATACTTGTGTCACTGTCCGGTTTTTTATAACGCAATCGTAGAAAAGCCAGTTCGCTGCTCTGGCTGCTTTGATCCACAGAGTGTTTTTCAGACGATTGATAACGTAAAGGATCAGTCAACTGCCCACCCTTTCCGGTCAGGGCGATTTCGTAAATTGCTGTCACTGTATGACCGGCACCTATTTCACCGGCATCGACTTTGTCATTATTGAAATCTTCACGGCGCAGCGCCCGGTTTTCATAACCTATCAGGCGGTATTCTGAAACCAGCGCCGGATTGAATTCAATCTGGATTTTCACATCCCTGGCAATGGTGTTGAGTGTGGAACCCGCCTCATTTACCAGCACTTTTTGCGCTTCCATCAAGGTGTCAATGTAGGCATAGTTACCATTACCAACGTCAGCGAGTTGCTCCATCAATTTGTCGTTGTAGTTACCGGATCCAAAACCCAGTGTGGTGAGATAAATACCGGTTTTACGTTTTTC
>NZ_CDLKIE010000486.1:0-8491 GCF_975902315.1 Kaarinaea lacus
ATTGCGGCCTTGTTGCCAATGGCTTTTGTCAGCGGTTTAATGGGTCCCTACATGAGCCCGATTCCGATCAATGCCAGCATGGGTATGCTAATTTCACTGGCGGTAGCGTTTATATTAACACCATGGATGGCCAATAAACTGTTACCAGCCAGTCACCCTGCGTCACACGCTGAATCCACACTGGATACTAAATTACAAACCCTGTTTGAAAAATCCATGACACCATTTCTGGGTGCATCCGGAGGGAAATTCAAGCGCTGGTTGCTATTCGGTGGAATCCTTTTATTAATTGCAATTTCTGTCTCTTTACCGGTCTTTCAGGCAGTTGTACTGAAAATGTTACCTTTCGATAACAAGTCCGAATTTCAGGTGGTTCTGGATATGCCAGAAGGCACCAGCACTGAAAAAACCAACCAGGTATTGAGCGAAATCGGAAAGTATTTAACAAGCGTTCCTGAAGTTACTGATTACCAGGTCTATGCAGGTACTGCATCTCCCATCAATTTCAACGGCCTGGTACGACAGTATTACCTGCGCTCCATGGCCCATGCCGGAGACATTCAGGTTAATCTTGTAGAAAAGGCGCAACGTGATCGCAAAAGCCATGAGATTGCTTTGTCGGTCAGGGAAGCAATTCGGGAAATTGCACAACGCCATAAAGGCGATGTGAAAATTGTCGAAGTGCCTCCCGGACCACCCGTCATGTCACCCATTGTAGCGGAGATCTATGGTCTTAACTATGAAGGCCAACGCCGGGTTGCTAATGAAATCCGTACTGTTTTTGAAAACACTCAGGATATTACTGACGTCGACGACAGCGTGGAAACCAGCTCAGATAAACTGTTGATTGACGTCGACACCAACAAGGCGGCTCTGTTAGGTATCAACCAACAGAGTATCGTCGAAGTATTAAGCATGGCGGTGTCTGGTGGTGACATCAGTTATCTGCATAGTGATATCGTAAAATTCCCTACTCCAATTCGAATCGAAATCGCAAATGCCGACAAAGCGGACATTGATAGTCTGTTAAACCTGCGAGTACGCAACCAGCGGGGACAATCTATACCCCTTGCTGATATTGTAAGCATACAAAAACAGGAACGTGACTATGCTATTTATCACAAGGACCTGCTACCATTTACTTTTGTAACTGGCGACCTTGCTGGTAACCTCGACAGCCCCTTGTATGGCATGTTTGATATATTCGGACAGCTGACAGAAAAAGTTTTTGAAGATCATTATCAGCTGGACCAGTACTTTATTAACCAGCCTGATGAACCCTATCGTTACAGCCTGAAGTGGGACGGTGAATGGCAGGTAACCTATGAAACTTTCCGAGATATGGGCATTGCGTATGGCGTTGGAATAATTCTGATTTACTTGTTAGTCGTAGCCCAGTTTCGATCCTACATCATTCCATTGATCATTATGGTACCCATACCATTAACCATCATTGGTGTCATGCCCGGTCATGCTATCCTGGGATCGCAATTCACAGCAACTTCAATGATCGGTATGATAGCGCTCGCCGGCATTATTGTACGTAATTCAATATTATTAGTAGACTTTACAAATGAACAAATAAAAGCTGGTGTGAGTTTACAGGAGGCAGTAATACGTTCGGGGGCAGTTCGAGCAAAACCAATCATCCTCACTGGACTGGCGGCGATGCTGGGTGCTTTCTTTATATTAGATGATCCGATTTTTAACGGATTGGCAATATCGTTGATTTTTGGTGTAATGATCTCAACGCTATTAACGCTGTTTGTTATTCCTATTTTGTATTACAGCGCAAATTATAAAAAGGCAACTGTGTAACAGGCAATACCGCGATTTAGCAGCTTGTAGTATTAATTCCGGTCGCCGTATTTTCCGTTACATTCCTAACTGTGCACAGCAACCTTTGGTTGCTCTGGCTGTTTGTCGGGAAGCACAATATTTAATTCCAGAATTTCTGTGTCCCCATTTTTGTCCAGATTGACCTGTATTCTATCCAGATCGACTGCAACGTACTTCGCCACCACTGCCAGAATATCTTTTTTCAGTTCAGGCAAATAATCAGGACCATCCCGATCGGCATGCTCTCGAGCCAGAATAATTTGCAGCCGCTCCTTGGCGACGGTTGCTGTTTTCTTCTTTCGACCTAATAAATAATTTAGTAGCGTCATAATCTTATGTTCCAAATAAGCGTTTCAGGAAACCTTTTTTCTCCATGTCAATAAATCGCATCGGCCGTTCTTCTCCAAGAAAACGTCCGACAACATCCTGGTAAGCAAGACCACTATCACTACTGTCATCCATGATTACCGGGATACCTGAGTTAGAGGCTTGCAGCACTGTCTGTGACTCTGGAATCACTCCAATTAGTGAAATGCCTAGCAAGTCTGTAATATCTTCAATACTTAGCATTTCACCCTGGTCAACGCGACTAGGATCATAACGTGTAATCAACAGGTGTTCCTTGATAGGATCCTGACCTTCCAGTGCGCGCTTTGATTTGGCTTGAAGAATACCGAGAATTCGATCTGAATCACGCACCGAGGAAACCTCAGGATTAGTAACTACAATCGCTTCATCGGCATAATACAACGCCATGATGGCACCGGTTTCAATTCCTGCAGGTGAATCACAAATGATATAGTCATGGGTCTCTTTTAACTCGTTCAAGATCCGCTCGACACCGGCTTGTGTAAGCGCATCCTTATCGCGAGTCTGGGACGCCGGCAGAATATTCAGGGTATCGACACGTTTGTCCTTGATTAGCGCCTGGACCAGGGTTGCTTCGCCCTGAATGACATTTACAAAATCATACACAACGCGGCGTTCACAACCCATGATAAGATCAAGGTTTCGAAGACCAACATCAAAGTCGATGACCACCGTCTTGTGCCCACGCTTTGCCAGCCCCATTGCAAAACTGGCGCTGGTTGTCGTTTTACCAACACCACCTTTACCCGAGGTGACAACTATTATTTTGGCCATAAATGCCTCCCACTGTCATAAACATACATTCATCGCCAAGCTACTTACTTTGTTAAAGCTATTACTACTATCATACAAAGTGAGCGCTTAACGACTATTAAATTGTTACAATATCCAGCTGCTCTCCACGCATACAGATTTGTACCGATTTCTGCCGATACTCAACTGGCACCTGATCCTCAAACACTCTATAGGCTCCTGCAATGGCAATTAATTCTGCTTCCATGCTATGACAAAAAATTCTGGCGCTTTCGTCACCTTTGACACCGGCCAGCGCTCTTCCCCGTAATGGCGCATAAATATGAATATTGCCGTCTGCCATAACTTCGGCCCCTGCGTTTACTGCAGCGAGCACAATTAAATCGCCTCCCCTGGCATAAATTCGTTGACCGGAACGGATTGGCTGGGTAACCATTTTTGTTGGTGCGATGGATTCGCCTGCGCCGGAACTCTGAGCCTGTTTACTGTTATCCGTTGCCTCTGCAACCTGCTCTGCCACAGCCTGATCATTTGCGGAGCTATCTTCTTCCTGTTTTGTCTTACTTGAAGCCTGCCCGGTTAAAATCGCCAAACCAGCTTTCTCGGCTTCCAGGTGTTGCTCGAGACTTCCTTTTTGCACGGCAACCGGTACTAATTGCTGGTTCCTCAGTAACTGGGTTAGCGCCGGAAAATCAATAGAGGGTTTTAATTGTTTGGTTCTTTCAAGATCAATAACGATGGGCGCGTTTTTAAAAAAACTTAATGACTGAGCCAGATGTTTTTTCAGCGCCTGGGCTACTTCTTCTATTTCAGTGGTACAAATTTTTAAGACAGGGAGGGTAAAGACTGATCCTTTAATTTCAATCGCAGAATCATTCGAGTTGTCAAATAGATCTTTTGTTTCGGCCTTGTCGGTCCTAACCGTATCCATATAGGTGATTAAGTCATTGTGACGAGTGCGATGGCTACTAGTATTAGCAAATCCAGATTAGCACTTCGTTCGTATCAACATAGCAAAGATTTTAAACTCTGCAAGCATAAAACACTAGCTGGGGTGAATAATAACGAAAGCCTCTTCAAACTGCTATTGTTTTATTACATTTTTAATCAGCGTAAATGTTAGATTCTCACTGCATTATTAAAACAACTAACGAATCGTTAACAGTGATCAAACATCACATGTAAAACTCAAAACCACGCTTCGAAACCGAGATCACGCAACACTTAATCCAATACATTAACTTCAGAAAATATTACGCTGAGTTGATAGACATCATCACAGTCGACCTGGAATATTCACAGTTAAAGTAATTTCTTAACTCCAGTAAAATTTCCTAGAAATTACTTTAACTATGATTTATGCTGTGTTTTCTGTCTATAATTCACTCAATTTACCCGCGAAACAGGGCAGCAATGGATATTTCCGCTACGATCTCTTTTTCTTGCACTTATTTATAGTTATTGCTGCTCTAAATTAGAAAAGGCCCGCTTGACAGCGATTTTCGCTTTCTCTACTATTTTTTTCGCCTGGAACCGAGTGCACTACTCCGCTGGCGTTAGTTGCCTTAGGCAAATCTACAGCACCAGCCCCGGTGACGTGTTGTGTAAATGACAGTGTGAAATCTGTTAATGTTGTCAGTATTTTCGAAATATGATCACTTGCATTTGCGGCAGGTAACCCAAGTTATGAAACATTCCGGGAAGTGTACGGTCACAGGGTGTTTCTATCTATTGATATAGTTCAATTGCAAAAAGGATAAATGGAATGGGAACGATGGTTGAAGTATCACATTTGAAAAAAATGTTTGGATCGTTCACTGCGGTCAACGATATTTCCTTTAGCGTCAATAAAGGTGAGGTATTGGGTTTTCTTGGCCCCAACGGTGCTGGCAAATCCACAACCATGAAAATGATTACCGGATTTCTTACACCGGACAATGGCACAGTCAAAGTGGGTGGAGATGATATCGCAGAAAATCCCGTCGCAGTTAAAACACGCATAGGGTATTTGCCGGAAGGCGCACCGCTCTATAGCGATATGACTCCGGAAAGCTTCCTGCATTTCGTGGCCGAGATTCGCGGCTATCGTGGTGCAGAAAAATCCAGGCGCGTGGAAGAAATGATAGACAAGGTCAACCTGGAATCGGTAGTTTATAAACCCATCGAAACGTTATCTAAAGGATTTAAACGAAGAGTAGGTCTCGCGCAGGCGATTATTCACGACCCGGAAATTTTAATTCTCGATGAGCCCACTGACGGCCTGGACCCCAACCAGAAACATGAGGTCCGCACGCTGATTAAAGATATGGCTCCGGAAAAAGCCATTATACTGTCCACCCATATTCTGGAAGAAGTCCATGCGGTCTGTAGCCGGGCCATGATTATCACCAACGGCAATTTAGTCGCAGATGGTACACCGGTAAGCCTGGAAGCCAAGTCACCCTTACATAACTCGGTTGAAATTACAGTACGCACCGATTCACCGGATCCTGTCAGTAGCGACCTGGAGAAAATTACTGGCGTCAAATCCGTTGAACAAATCTCACAATCGGAAGGCTGTGTAAGCTTCCGTGTATATCCATCAAGTGACAATGCACCTATATCAGAAGTAAGTCATTTGGCCCGCGATAAAAGCTGGGACGTGGAAAACCTGCATGTGGTTCATGGAAGGCTGGACGACGTATTTCGTTCCATTACAACACAACAGGCATCATAAGGAGCGAAACGAATGGCAAATATTTGGGTTATTTTCAAACGTGAGCTTACCGGGTATTTTACAACACCCATTGCTTACATATTCATGATCATTTTTGTTTTTCTAAGTGGTATTTTCACTTTTTATATAGGAAATTTTTTCGAACGCGGTCAGGCTGACCTGCAGCCCTTTTTTAGTTTTCATCCGTGGTTATACCTGTTTCTGATACCTGCACTGGCAATGCGGCTGTGGGCTGAAGAACGCAAGGGGGGAACCATTGAATTGCTGTTGACTATGCCTATTACCATGCCACAGGCAGTACTCGGTAAGTTTTTAGCTGCATGGGCGTTTACCGGAATTGCATTGAGTCTCACCTTCCCCGTCTGGATCACTGTTAACTACCTGGGCGAACCGGACAATGGCATTATTGTTGCCGGATACATAGGCAGCATGCTTATGGCTGGTGCATTTCTGTCTATTGGCTCCTGCATATCGGCGGTCACCCGGAACCAGGTTATCGCATTTGTAGTGAGTGCCGTCATTTGCTTATTGTTCGTATTAAGTGGATTTCCCCTGGTGCTGGATTTCTTCAGCATATGGGCACCGGAATTTATTGTTGCCGCAATCAGTTCATTCAGTTTCTTGACCCACTTCGATGCCATAAGCAAAGGCGTCATAGACTTGCGTGACATTATATATTTTGTTTCGCTAATTGCCTTCTGGCTTTTTACCAACATCGTGCTCATCGAATATAAGAAGGCAGATTAGAAAGGGAATAATTATGAATATAAAAATGTTTACAACAGGTAGTGTTTTAATTGCTGTCGTTTTATTACTGGCTATAAACATTTTCAGTAATAATAGCTTAACTTCTGCCCGTATGGACCTGACAGAAAATAATCTGTTCACCCTTTCAGAAGGAACACGCAATATCCTGGAGGGAATGGATGAACCCATTACCATTCGTTTATATCTTTCACAAAAACTGGCCACACGTTTACCCGGTGTTACGAGCTATGCCACTCGGGTTAAAGAGTTGCTGCAGGAATATAAGCGCACCGCAGGTAGTAATATCAATTTGACCATCATTGACCCGGAACCATTTTCCGACAAGGAAGATGAAGCGGTAAGTTATGGATTAAGAGGCGCTCAAATTGATAGTGAAAATACCTTTTACTTTGGCATGGTTGCGACGGGACCTACAGACGAAGAAGAAACCATTCCCTTTTTCAGTCCCAATCGCGAAGAGTTCATTGAGTACGATATTACCAAAGTCATTCAGCAAGTTTCCAACCCGAAAAAGAAAGTGGTGGGTTTGATCAGTACCATTAGTATTGATGGTTCTCCTGCGCCACACATGCCCGGTATGGGAATGATGCCGCGTCCCACTGAAACATGGACGGTAGTCGCACAAATGCGCCAGTTCTTTGATGTCCGGTCTCTGGATGTTGATATCGACAAAATTCCGGACGATATAGACGTGTTAATGCTGGTACACCCTAAGGGAATCAGTGAAGCCACCTTGTACGCCATTGATCAATACATAATGAATGGCGGTCGATTGCTGGCTTTTGTTGATCCTCACGCGGAAACTGATACTGTAACCAGTCAACAAAGCGGGATGCCAGGCAATACATTTGGCGTTTCCCATCTCAACAGGTTGTTCCAGTCCTGGGGCATCAGCACGCCAGAGAACAAGGTGGTAGGCGACATCCAGTTAGCGCAAAAAGTAGCGTTTAACATGGCTCAGCGTAGCGCCGCCATAGACTATCCAATCTGGATGAAACTTCCTAAAGAACAGTTAAATGACCAGGATATAATTACTTCGGAACTGGGCGTGGTAAATTTCGCCTCGCCGGGTAACATCTCTGTCACTGATACCGAAGGTGTCACTGTTACTCCCCTGATAACTACCACTGATAAAGCAACATTGGTAGATAAAGCCCGTTTGAGTTCCCTGGCAGATCCACAGGATCTTTTGCGAAACTACCGTCCGAGCGGTGAATCATATACGTTGGCAGCACGTGTTACCGGAAAAGTAAAATCAGCGTTTCCCGATGGCGCGCCTAAATCAGAGCATGCTGCGAAAGAAGATGAATCCATGAAATTTGCCGAGCATTTGACGGAATCCAAAGGTGAAATCAATGTCATTATTGTCGCAGACACTGATGTACTGGAAGACCGGTTCTGGGTACGATTTCAAGAGATGATGGGTACACGTATGGCAATGCCCATTGCGGCAAACGGTAGTTTGGTCATTAATTCACTGGACAATTTGATGGGCAGTAATGATTTGATCAGTGTCCGCAATCGTGGACACTTCTCACGTCCATTTACCAAAGTCGACGAAATTCGTCAGGAAGCAGAACTCAAGTTCCGCGAAAAAGAACAACAGTTAATGAATCGCCTACGTCAAACCGAGCGTAAGCTCATCGATCTGCAACGTGGTAAAGACCAGGATAAAGCCTTGATCCTGAGCAACGAACAAAAAGTAGAACTTGAGCGCTTCAGGCAAGAGCGTGTTCAAATTCGAAAAGAATTGCGTAACGTACGTCATCAGCTCCAACAGGATATCGACAGCCTGGAAGGATGGACAAAGTTCATTAATATCGGCTTAATAGCCATTCTGGTCGGAATTTGCGGTGTCTTGATTTCAATATTGAAATTAAGAAAACGCGAACAATCCACACGGACTCCAGCAACGATTTCATAATGGAGATGGCACAATGAAGAATTCCAGACACATACTGATATTGGCAAGCATCGCGGTGTTATTCATTATTGCAACACTGTTTAGCGAGCCAACAAACATAGAAATCTCCGGCGCTGGTGACA
>NZ_CDLKIE010000487.1:0-3584 GCF_975902315.1 Kaarinaea lacus
CAAAAATTCGTTCATATTCTCTAATAGCATAGCGATCTGTCATACCTGCAATATAGTCTGCGATGGCAATGGCTCGTCCGGTGTCGCCCGACGCATTATACTCTTTTAAGGTGTTTTTGTAGGAATCTGTTGGTAGTAAGCGGATATCGTTCATAAATGCCTGAAATAGCGATTTGATCACTAATTGTGCTTTGCTGCTCATACGATGCACTCGGTAATGTTGATAAAGATTAGTCCTCAATGTTTTTTTTAATAGCTGGGTCTTCTCTTTCATATCTTCGCTATAAGCGGCTATAGCTGATGGCAATTTTTTAATATCAGCAACGCAGCCGGGTTGAATAGATTCTATGTTGGCATTGGTTGCCTCTAGAAAATCGGTGATTTGGCAATTAATCATACGGCGAATAATTTCATGGATAGCGCGGCGTTCACTGATGTCAGGATATTGTTGCATGACCTCTTCATACTGTTGATTGAATAAATCGACTTCACGCATTTGTTCAATATTCAGGAATCCCGCTCTTAAGCCATCATCGACATCATGATTGTTGTATGCGATTTCATCCGCAATATTGGCTATTTGTGCTTCGATACCCGGTTGCTGTTTCTTTAGAAACCGTTCCCCCACATCACCCAGTTCCCGGGCATTTTTTACCGAGCAATGTTTGAGTATGCCTTCGCGGGTTTCAAAGGTAAGGTTCAAACCATTGAACTCAGCGTATTTTTCTTCCAGGAGATCCACGATGCGAAGTGATTGTAAGTTGTGTTCGAAACCGCCAAATTCTCGCATACATTCATTCAAGGCGTCCTGGCCGGCATGACCAAATGGCGTGTGTCCCAGGTCATGAGCCAATGAGATGGCTTCCGTAAGCTCTTCATTGGCTTTTAAAGCGCGGGCGATGGTTCTACCAATTTGTGCCACTTCCAGGGAATGGGTGAGGCGAGTGCGAAACATATCACCTTCATGGTTAACAAATACCTGTGTTTTGTATTCGAGGCGGCGAAATGCGGCGGAGTGCACGATGCGATCTCGGTCACGTTGAAATTCGGAACGATTGTTGGGTGGTTTTTCGGGAAAACGGCGTCCACGGGATTGTGAATCACTGGTTGCGTAGGGGGCGAGTTCCGTCATGCTTGATTAATCACAATGTTGATTTAATACGTCGTTTAACAACGAAGGATTATGGTCAGAACTGACAAATGCTTTGCCGAGTTGTTTTAACAACACAAAATTAATTTTACCGTCTTTTACTTTCTTATCCACAGCCATTAAGTCAAGGTATTGTTGCGGTGTCATACCCGCGGGGCCTTTCACCGGAAGGTTTGCTTTTTCAATTAAAGCAATAGTGCGATCAAGGGACTGTTGATCAAGCCAACCGTGAGCACAGGAGAGTTGAGCCGCCATTACCATGCCGGTTGCGACGGCCTCTCCATGAAGCCATGCGCCATAACCCATTCCTGCTTCAATCGCGTGGCCAAAGGTATGGCCCAGGTTAAGTAACGCTCGCTCGCCAGCTTCCAGTTCATCCGCTGCAACAACTTCTGCTTTATTTTGACAGGAGCGCTCTATGGCAAATGCGAGACTTTGAGGATCCCTGCGCAGCAGATTGTCCATGTTAGACTCTAACCAGCTAAAAAATTCAGGATCACGAATTAATCCATACTTGATAACTTCTGCGATTCCAGCGCTCAGTTCTTTGTCTTCAAGGGTGTTCAGTGTGTTGGTATCAGCAATAACGGCTAGTGGCTGATAAAAAGCACCGATCATATTTTTCCCTAACGGGTGATTGACGCCGGTTTTTCCACCCACGGAGCTATCCACTTGAGCCAGCAGGGTGGTGGGTATCTGGATAAAATTGACGCCTCGTTGATAAGTCGCTGCAGCAAAACCGGTCATATCGCCGATGACACCACCACCTAATGCAATCAGTGTGCAGCGACGGTCATAACGTTTCTCCAGTAACACGTTATAGATTTGGTTGACGGTGTCGAGGTTTTTATATTGCTCGCCGTCAGGCAAAACAACGGTTTCAACATGAGCATCGTTTAAAGTGCTTAACACTTTATCCAGGTAGAGGGGAGCGATGGTCTCATTGGTTACAACAAGTATCTGTCTGGTTGGGGCGTGTTGAAGAATGAGATCAGCATTCTCCAGTAAGTTATTACCAATATAAATGGGATAACTTCGTTCGCCCAGTTCAACGGTTAATGTCTTCATTGTGTGTTACCTGAATAAATACTGATTACCTTTAAATAGGTAGTGCAATTAAAAAGCTAGATGCCCTTACTTTTAAAAATCTTTTGCAGTTTGCTAACGACTTGTCGAACTGAAAATTTATCAGTCTCAAGAACATGGTCTGCAACATCCCTGTAAAGTGGGTCCCGAATCGTCAATAAATCTTCAATGGTTTTTTTAGGGTTTTTTGTTTGCAGTAAAGGCCTGTTTTTGTCGCGTGCCGTACGTCGCACCAACTGTTCCAGTGGTGCACACAAATAAACTACGTAGCCATGGTCCGACATCATTTTGCGGTTTTTCTCGCTCAGTATTGCGCCGCCACCGGTGGCGAGCACAATATTATCTTTTGCCAGCAGTTCCTTAATCATAGCGGATTCTCGAATTCGAAATCCTTCTTCCTTTTCCAGTTCAAAAATCAACGGAATGGTGGCGCCAGTGCGTTTTTCGATTTCCTTATCGCTGTCATAAAAAGTGCGGCCCAGTGCTTTAGCTATCTGGCGGCCAATCGTTGTTTTGCCAGCACCCATGGGGCCAACAAATATGATGTTTTTCGGCATCTTGACGGAGTTATCTTGTAAAAATTTGTGTTTATTTTACAAGCAGATGGGGGGATTTAAAACTAATAATTTATTACAGCAGTAATTTGAAGGTGGGAGGGTGGTGCGCCCCCTGGAAGAACAATCATTCCAGGGGGCGGGTGTTGTTCTATTTAGGAACAGAATCAGTGCTCAGGCTTTGCTTAAGAATCTTGGGAGTGACGAATATGAGCAATTCGTTCTTTTCATCCTTGATAGTCTTGGAGCGGAAAAGCGCACCGATAAAAGGCAGGTCGCCCAGGAAAGGTACCTTGGTTATGCCATGGTTTTTAGATTGCTCGTAAACGCCACCCAGAACAACGGTTGCACCATTATCAATGAGCACCTGGGTTTGCACTTCCTTGGTGTCAATACTGGGTACACCATTGAATATATCCCCGACGCTATCCTTGTTGATCGCAAGGTCAAGAATTATTCGCTCGTCTGGTGTAATTTGAGGCGTTACCTTGAGGGCCAACACTGCATCTTTAAAGGATACGCTGGTGGCACCACTGGAGCTGGCTTCCTGATACGGAATCTGGCTACCTTGTTTGATCACTGCTTCCTGCTGGTTGGCGGTGATAACCCGTGGATTTGATACTACTTCACCGCGGCCTTCGATCTGCAATGCCGACAATTCAAGATCAACCAGTGTATTGGAACCCAGCACGGCTAATGCTATTGAGCCGGGAATACCTGCTGGTGGCAGTGCGGGTAAATTAATATTTAACCGGTCTGTTAATGACCCAGGATTGACCGGTGGTGGGATTGGC
>NZ_CDLKIE010000488.1:0-9094 GCF_975902315.1 Kaarinaea lacus
CCAGCTCATCAATATGTTTTAGGCGTGATTCATGTTCTTTAATGCGTTGTTCGGCAATGGTTCCCAGGTCAGTCATTTTACTTCTCCCAGTGGTTTGTTACGCAAACAATTCGATTTAGAAAATCATATTGCCTGATAGCTTCATTACTTATTTTAGTGTAATTAGGAATTAATTCTCACTGATGTGGATCAAATTCCGTTGGTCACAGTACGGTTAATCTGAGCTTAAATACGATTAAATTAATCGATTGGTAAGGTTGTGAAAAACAGTGAGATTTCTCAAAGGTTGACCGAAATAGTGGATCTGCTGCAAGAGCAAAACGCCAATCCGTTTCGTGTCAATGCCTATCGTCGTGCGGCGGCAACCATTGAAAACCTGCAACAGGCGGTGACAGAGATTATTGAAGAGCAGGGTTTCGCTGGTTTAACGGCATTGCCGGGCATTGGCGAAGGCATTGCGCGTTCCATTTATGAGTACGTCGCAACGGGGCGCATGAGTCGTCTGGAGAGTCTTCGTGCCGGACATGATCCGATACTGTTGTTCGAACAAGTGCCCGGTGTGGGCCCCAAGCTTGCCCATCAGATCATTGAGAATCTACGCATTGACACGCTGGAAGCACTGGAAATCGCGGCCCATAATGGTCGACTGGAGAAGGTGCCAGGTTTTAGTCAGAAAAAAGTCAGCGTGATTCAGGCATGGCTTACCCAGGTATTAGGTGGTCGCCGACCGGCAACGAAAGAGCAGGGAATGGTTGCTGAACCACCGGTTGCAATGTTGCTGCAGATTGATCGTCAGTATCGCGACCAGGCCGAAGCCGGCGAATTGCCAACAATTGCGCCCAGGCGATTTAATCCGAAAGGCGAAGCGTGGCTATCGGTAATGCATAAGACGAGTGGTGAATGGCATTTCACCGCACTTTATTCCAATACTGCGCGCGCACATCAGTTAGGGCAAACAAAAGACTGGGTAGTGATCTATTTTTATGACAAGGAACACCATGAAGGACAGCATACTGTAGTCACCGAAACCAGGGGCACGCTGATTGGCAAACGCGTGGTGCGTGGGAGGGAGCGCGAATGCCAGGACCATTACTTTCATAAAACTGGATAGTACGTTATAACCAGCGAATACTTTTGCGGTTATCCAGGCGCTCCAGTCCAGCATAGTGTGCTGCTTCAATGGCGTGTTGGTATTCCTGTAGTGTAACAGGCCGATCCAGGGCAGGATAATCATCGGCACGATAACAGGGGTGATATTGGTCCATAATATTTATGTAGGTATTGCTTGAGATTTCGCTGGCAAGGAATTGCAATACCTGTTTTGTACCGGCAACGTTATTGGGTAATACAAGGTGGCGTACCAGCAATCCCCTTAATGCGACGCCCTGATCATCCAGCATCAAATCGCCCACCTGGCGGTGCATTTCATTTACCGCTGCGAAATTCACCTCAGTATAGTCGCGAACTTTGGAATATTGACGGGCCAGTCTGGAGTCACCGTATTTCATATCGGGCATATAAATATCGATAATGCCATCGAGTAATTTCAGTGCTTCCAGGCTGTCATAGCCACCCGTGTTATAGACCAATGGCAGTCGCAAGCCTTTAGGTGCGGCAATGGCGACAGCGGCAATGATTTGCGCCACAACATGGCTGGGAGTGACAAAGTTGATATTGTGACAGCCTTGCTGTTGCAACGTTAACATCATATCTGCCAGTTCCTCTGGCGTGGTTTTCCGGCCGGCACCTTTTTGGCTAATGTCCCAGTTTTGGCAAAACACGCAACGTAAACTGCACCCGCTAAAAAAGATTGTGCCCGATCCATTCCAGCCACGTAATGGATTTTCTTCTCCGTGATGTGGGCCATAGCTGTTTACTACTGCCAACTCACCAGTGCGGCATACCGCACCCCTGGTGGTTTGTTTACGGTTCATATGGCAATAACGGGCGCATAGGTCACAGTCTTCCAGGTGCTGGTAGGCCTGTTTTACACGATTTGCTAATTGGCCATTGTGTAACAAGGCCAGGTAAGCCGGTTCAAAGCTGTTGTTGATACGCGTCGTTGGCATCATTTGTTAGTCAGGTGTTTGCTTATTTACTTTATGCTTATCATAATAAAAACATAACATAAAAAGACGACGCAGAAGATGATGCAGGTAAAGCCATTAAGCATTAAGACTGAACTATGAAGGATTCAGACTGTGTGCAATTTTTACAATGGGCGCTGCCCCGGATGCACATGCGCTGGCCGGGATTCCGTAGAGTGCATAAGCAGGTATGCAAACGACTTGATCAGCGTCTGACGCAATTAAAACTCGCTGATGTAAATGCATATCGGCATTATCTGGACGCGCACCGCGAGGAATGGACAGTACTGGACGGACTGAGCCGAGTAACGATTTCGCGCTTTTACCGCGAAAAAGCCGTATTTCACTTTCTTGAGCAACAGGTATTACCTGAATTAGTGCAGCAGGTCATTGAGCGTGGCGATAAAACATTAAAAGTATGGAGCATAGGCAGTGCGTCTGGTGAAGAACCTTATACTATCGCCATTATCTGGGAATTGCAGATAAGCAATCATTATCCGGATACTGAATTGTCAATACTTGCCACGGATGCTGATCCGATTTTGATTCAACGCAGTCAACAGGCCTGTTATCCCTACAGCAGCATAAAAAACCTGCCTGAAACATGGCCTAAAATTGCGTTTGACGAGTTGGAGAATAACTATTGCCTGAAGCCTGAGTTTCGGCGTTATGTTCGATATTTGCAGCAGGATATACGTGATGCGATAACGAACGAACATTTTGATCTGGTTCTGTGCCGTAATTTAGTGTTTACGTATTTTGATGAAGCATTACAACATAAATTGCTGGGAAAAATCGCCAGGGTATTGCAGCCCAATGGCGCATTAGTGCTCGGCATTCATGAATATTTGCCAGATGATGACAACGTGTTTGCAACCTGGTCGGAAAAGCTGCGCGTCTACCGCAAACAGTCTATTTGAGCTTAATCAACAATATTATTTGTAATCTGGCGCTATTTGATACCGCAAACCAGCAAGTAATCATGGGGAATGGTTAATATACCATCTTTAATAAAATCTTTGGCAAATCTTCCTACTTCATCTCGTATTTCGTCGCGTTGATTCTCCGGTAGTGCATCGTATTGCATTTTCAAAATATCCGATGCTTCTACTGCATCCCAGTAGGCATTGAAAGATTCAAATTGATAGTGGAAAGTTTTTGCGTCGATAGCGAACTGACTAAATCCCGCCTCTCGCAACAAGTTATCCATGATGCCAGGTGCACCAAGAGAGGTAACTTTGCTTAATGGAGGGTGATAGTCTTCTTCAATACGATGTTTAAACACTTCGTAGGACCAGTACAGGGTCCGCATGGTTTCCGGAACGCTCCATACTGCTAATGCAAACCGTCCTCCTGGTTTAAGTACGCGGTGCATTTCCTTCAGACCTTTTAATGGATCTTCAAACAACATAACCCCAAACCGGCACAGGGCCCGATCAAAGCTGGCATCACCGTATTCCATTTTTTCAGCCGGCATTGTGGTAAATGTTATGCCGGCCAGTCTTTCATTGGCTACTTTCTTTTGCGCGACCTTGACCATGCCGTCCGCCGCATCGATGCCGGTAATTTGAATATGGCCTTTCATTTTTCTGGCCAGTGTTAATGCGGGTTCACCAGTTCCCGAGCCTAGATCGATTATATTGTCGCCGGGTTGCGCATCCAGGGCTTCCAATAACGATTCACCTACCGGCGCAAGTTGAGGCAACCAGATATCAAATTTTTCTGCAATTTTGTCCCAGTCAGGTTGGTTGTCTTGTGCGCTCATCGATTGATCCCTGGTTGTGGTGTTAGTTATGGCGTTTGTATCGGCTTTCTGCCTTATTTGCATTACGATATTTGCATACTTTGTCTATTATGACTTTGAATTGGAGTAAATCAATTGGTTTGACTAGTATTAAATAAGATGGTGGGTGAAAGCTTGTGATTTGCATGCAGAAAATGATAGAAAGATCCCACAGGATTCAACTTTAATATAAAAAGTGCCCTGATATTTCTAGAAAACTCCCTGGACAAAATGACTCATCAGCATTCTTCCATTAAGCCATTGATTTCGGATGAAGTCGTTATCAAATGGCAAGGAATCCTTGATTTGATAGCCCAGAAGTTGGGGGTTCCAGCTAGTCGGATAACACGCATTGAGTCGCTCCAACTCGAAATATTCGTAACTAGCGCGACTGAAGGAAATCCTTACCGCAAGGGTGAGGGGCTAAAACTTGATGGCAGAATATATTGTGGATCGGTTATTTTAAATGATGCACCTTTATTAGTTCCTACCGCTCAGTATGATCCTAAATGGAATAACAAACCTGATAAAGCACTTGGAATGATTTCCTATCTGGGTTTTCCCTTGCACTGGCCTGATGGCGAAATTTTCGGAACCCTTTGTGTCTTCGATAGTAAAGAAAATCATTATTCCGATGAGCATCGAGACCTGCTCGCAGAATTTAAACTCGTTATTGAAAGTGACCTGAAAAAACTGGATACAGCTAATCCCGTTGCCAGTGATGACAGCAAGTTGTGGCATGCCATTCAGTCGGCAGCAATGGAAAGTATTCTGGTAATGGATACACAAGGAACGTTCTTGTCTGTCAATGAGATTGGTGCAAGTCGATTTGGGGTTACTTCCGACGAACTTATTGGAAAGAACCTTTATGACATCGTGCCATCCGAAGTGGCTGCATCGAGGAAGAAAAACATTAGTGAAGTAATCAGGTCCAAACGGGTTATGCGTTTTGACGACTTCAGACAGGGACGCTACTTTGACTTCACTATTTATCCCGTTCTGAATGAGCAAAATGACGTTGAAAAACTGGTGGTATTCGCGGCAGATATCACTGAGCGTAAAACTACCAGGCAAGCCCTGGTGGAATCGGAGCGAAAGTATCGAGAGCTCGTTGATGAAGCTGCAACGATTATTTTACGTTGGGATATAAAAGGTAACGTTACGTTTTTCAACGAATATGCTCAAAAATTCTTCGGTTTTCCCGAAAAGGATATATTAGGAAAGAATGTCGTTGGAACCATAGTGCCGGAAACAGAATTCACCGGGCGGGATCTGGCGCTTTTAATGGAAGAAATCTGTAAAGATCCCGCCAGGTTTGAAGATAACGAAAATGAAAACATCAAGCGCAATGGCGAACGGGTCTGGATCGCCTGGAAAAATCGACCTATTTATAATAAGCGTGGTGAGTTATTTGAAATTCACTCGGTAGGGATCGATATTACTGCCCGCAAGCAGGCAGAAGAGGCACTTCGGCAGTCTGAAGCCAGGTGGCGCTCTATAACAGAAAATTCCCCCGACCATATTATTATGGTAAATCGTGAGGGTAACATTCTGTCAATAAACTATGCTGTTCCCGATTTAACAATAGATCAGGTTATTGGCACGCACATTACGAATTATTTACCGCCAGATTATAAACAGGTTGCAAATGATTGTTTGGCACAGGTATGGGCGACAGGCAATTCGGGGCAATTTACCGTTGAGTACCAGGATGCTGATGGCGGTCAACTGTATTATGAAGCGAATGTTGGCCCGGTAAAAGACAGCGGAGAAACCGTTGCTTTAATCGTTAGTGCCCGCAACATAACTGAACGAAGAAAGGTGCAAGATGCACTCCGTGCCAGTGAGGAACGCTTGCGCTTACTGGTGGGTCAGGCAGATTTCATTCTTTGGTCTGTCGATAAGGATTTAAAGTTTACCTCCAGCCTGGGCGGCGGACTGCATGAAATTGGTCTTCAGCCTAACCAGGTTGTCAAAGCAGGAATGGATTTATTTGAATTTTTTCAGACAGATTCTCCCGAGCTTCAGCCCATCAAAGCGCATTTTCAAGCCTTAGCAGGTCAATCTGTAATCTATGAAGATGAGTGGCAGGGAAGGCATTTTCAAACTCAGGTAAATCCTCAGAAAGATCCCGAAGGGAATATTATTGGCTGTGTTGGCGTGGCGATTGATATCACGCAGCGCAAACAGGCCGAGAAAGTATTGCAGCGTAGTGAAACACTTGAATTGCTGGCAACCGGTGCATCGCTTCAACAGATACTATCGGCGCTAGTAATGAGTGCAGAGAACCGGTCGCCCAATATGCTTTGTTCGGTGTTGCTCATGGATGAAGAGGGTAGACATTTATTGCATGGCGCTGCACCAGGTTTGCCGGATTTTTACAACGAAGCGATAGATGGAATCGAAGTTGGCCCTACAACAGGATCGTGCGGCGCAGCGGCTTTTACTGGCGAGCGAGTAATCGTAGAGGATGTTATGACACATCCTAACTGGGAAAACTATCGCACACTTGCGGGAAAAGCGGGCCTCAGGGCGTGCTGGTCTGAGCCAATCCTTTCTACATCAGGCAAGGTGTTGGGAACATTTGCGATCTACTACCATGAGCCACGAGCACCCGGACAATCCGATTTAGAATACATTACCGATTCCGCGCGTCTTGCGGGCATTGCTATCGAACGCAAACAGGCTGAAGAAAAGATTTTAGCTTCAGAGAGCGAACTTCGAGGAATCCTGGATTCTTTGCGGGAGGTATATTATCGCGCAGACCTCGACGGAAACCTCATCCGTATTTCACCCTCTGCGGAGCAGGTTTTTGGCTATGCTCCCGGGGAATTGCTCGGCAGGCCAACCACCATATTCTGGCGCTATCCTGAAAAACGACAGGAAATGCTTGAAGCGATGCGCGCAGGCGGAGGAGCTGTACATCTCTTTGAAGTTGAAAGTGTGCGTAAGGATGGTAGTTTTCTCTGGGCTTCAATCAACAGTCATTTTTATTATGATGAGCAAGGTAACATTGCCGGCGTGGAAGGTACAATCCGGGATGTATCAGTACGTAAACGGGCGGAGCAGGAATTATTACACCAGAAAGCATTGTTTGAAGCAGTATTCCGTGATGTGCCGGATGCCATGGCTATTACCAATGTAAACCGCGAATTAATGATGTGCAACCCTGCGATGACACGCATATTTGGTTACCAGCCTGAAGAAATTATAGGCAAGCGTACACTGGTTCTATACGAAAGTGAGGAAGAGTATGAGCGTCAGGGAAGCGAACGATATAACCTGACTGCAGAAGAAAAAATAAAACCTTATACTATCAATTACAAACGCAAGAATGGAGAAGTTTTTCCTGGAGAGACAGTAGGTACACCAATCAGGGATGAATCTGGATCGACTATTGCATTTATGGGTGTAATACGTGATATCACAGATCGGCAACTGGCAGAACAGGAGCTAAAACGCAGTCGACAGCATTTTCAGTATCTGGATCGACTATCTCGTATTATTTCTCAGGCACCCAATTTGAATTCCTTATTGGGAAGTGTACTAAAGGAAATGCTTGAGATATTTTCAGTGGATCGTGCCTGGTTGTTTTATCCGGCTGATCCGGAAGCAGCTTCCTGGAAGGTACCCATGGAGGTTACCCGTAAGGGATATCCGGGTGCATTCGAATTGAATCTGGATATCCCCAACAATTCTGTAATAAGCACTGCAATACGAGATGCACTGGATACCGATGGGCCCGTTATCCATGATTTTTTCCGCTGGGAAGAAGTGCCTGAAGTAATACAGCGCTTTAATATTAAAACCCATATGATTATCGCTTTGCATCCGAAAATTGACAAACCCTGGATTCTCGGTTTGCATCAATGTTCACATAATCGCGAGTGGACGGATAGTGATAAACGTTTATTTCCTGACATCGCAGAGCGTATGACCAGCGCGCTGACCAATCGATTATTACTGCAACAACTGGAAACGGATATTGCTCAACGTAAACGAGCAGAAGAGCAGGCCAGGCTACACCAGGCTGAGTTGGCGCATATGGCACGGCTTAATATTATGGGAGAGATGGCAACTGGTATCGCGCACGAGCTGAATCAGCCGCTTACTGCTATCGCAAACTACGCGGCAGTCGGTAGCGAAATAGTAGGTGCGGGGAATGAGAATTCAGATAAATTACTAAAGGCGCTGGATTCAGTGCAAGTCCAGGCGGAACGCGCCAGTGAAATTATTCGCCGCCTGCGCCAGTTTGTGAAAAAGCAAAGTCCACAAAGGATTAACGTCAGCATTAACACATTGGTAAAAGATGTGGTTAGCTTCATGGAAGTTGAAACCAGAAAGCAGAATATTCAAACACAGCTCAATTTGGCAGCGGAATTACCCCTGGTGTTTGCTGATGCTATCCAGATAGAACAGGTATTGCTTAATATTATCCGTAATAGTCTTGATGCCATGCGCATTGCTGGTATAGAAGAACCGAAACTGACGATCAGCACTTACGTAAATGGCGATGGAAATGTGCATGTAGACGTTTCCGATACCGGTCCCGGCATCGATGAAGTAACACTGGGTAACATTTTTGAACCCTTCGTTACCACAAAAGGTGCCAAGGGTATGGGGATGGGCCTGTCAATCAGTCGTTCCATCATTGAGGCACATGGCGGGAAGTTATGGGCAGAGTCTAAAGTTGGTCGTGGTACAACATTCTATTTTACTTTGCCGGTAATTGTTGGAGAGACGCTTTAGTATGTTGCCTGAACCAACAGTTTTTGTTGTCGATGATGATGATGCGGTGCGTGAATCCATCGTATTCTTGCTTGAGTCAAGCAACCTGGCGGTAGAAGGTTACCCATCAGCGGAAGCCTATCTCGATTCATATCAGGCAGATCGCCCCGGCTGTCTTGTCCTGGATATTAGTATGCCGGGAATGAGTGGCCTGGAGTTGCAGGAAACCTTGCAAACACGACAAATCAGGATCCCCATTATATTCATTACCGGTCACGGCGACGTACCTATGTCAGTGAGGGCACTTAAAGCTGGGGCACTGGATTTCATTGAAAAGCCTTTTGACAAAGAGTTGCTATTAAGTCGTATCAATGATGCGATTGCCTGGGACCTGGAGATCCGGGAAGAGCAGGCACGTAAAGTTGCCGAAGCGGTTCGAACTTATGCGCAGAGTATTGTGGAAACTGTCAGAGAACCTTTGTTGGTATTGGATGAG
>NZ_CDLKIE010000489.1:0-8287 GCF_975902315.1 Kaarinaea lacus
AGTAAAGGGTTTGCACGTTTACTCATAATTTACCCCAGTTGAGGAAGGATCGTACCTGCGGATCAGGTGACTGGTCGCGCAATACTTTGGGATCACCGGTGGTTAACATAGTTTTGCTTTCTGCATCCAGAAATATCGAGTTATCGGCGATGGTAAAAATACTGGCCAGCTCATGGGTGACAACGACGACTGTTGTACCCAGGCTGTCGCGCAGTTCCAGAATCAGCTCGTCCAGTCGTCGTGAACTAATAGGGTCCAACCCCGCTGAGGGTTCATCGAAAAACAGAATTTCCGGATCCAGCGCCATGGCGCGTGCCAGGCTGGCGCGTTTTCTCATTCCACCGCTGATTTCTGAAGGATAGAATTCTTCAAAACCTGCTAATCCAACCAATGCCAGTTTAACGGCTACCACCTCGGCAATTTCCGCTTTACTCAAGTTGGTATATTCGGCCAAAGGTAACGCAACATTTTCTGCCAGTGTCAGAGAACTCCACAACGCACCGGCCTGGAACATGACGCCAAAACGATGCTTGATGGTTTTCTGAATTTCAGGCGTTGCCTGCCAGTAGTTGATCTCGTCGATATAAATGTCACCCCGGGCCGGTGGCTTCAGCCCGATCATATGTTTCAACAAGGTGCTTTTCCCGCAGCCGCTGCCGCCCATGATGACAAATACTTCGCCGCGCTTGATGGTAAAATTAAGGTCACGTTGAACAACGAAATCGCCATAGGCCATGGTGAGATCACGCACTATGATATGTGGTTCGCTTTGCTGCTGCGTGTTAACGCTATTCTGTGCGTCTGCGGCGTGTCCCATTTTGTCAGATTCCGAGCTTGTAAAACACAATAGTAAGTGCTGAAGCCGCTATTACTATCAATAATATACTGGTGACCACGGCGGATGTGGTTGCTTCACCCACAGCCTGGGCGCTACGGCCACACTGCATACCTCGCAGGCAACCGGCGTATGCCACCAAAACACCATAAATAGTACCTTTGAAAACACCAACGCTAAAATGACGCAGGTCCAGTGCGCGTATGGTTTGGTGGTAATACTCAAATGCCCCGATATCGAATACCACTGTTGCTACTGTAAAGCCAGCCACGACGCCAATCAAACCCGAGTACAAGGTCAGCAGGGGCATCATGGTTATCAATGCCAGCAGACGAGGTAATACTAAAAAGTCTATGACGGAGATACCGAGCGTTTTTAAGGCGTCGATTTCCTCATTCACCTGCATGGTACCCAACTGCGCGGCGAAGGCGGCGCCGGTGCGTCCGGCTATGATAACACCTGTCATGAGTGCGCCCATTTCGCGCACCATCCCGATAGCAACCAGATCGGCGATATAAATTTCCGCGCCAAACTGTACCAGCTGTACTGCACCCATATAGGCGACGATCAGGCCCACCAGAAAACTGATTAGCGCTACAATCCCCAGTCCCTGTGGTCCCACTTCTTCAATAATTAAAAATAAATCCCTTTGTCGAAACTGCGCTTTACCGCGTAACCACCGCCCCAGTGATAATATCACCTCACCTAAAAATGACAGCGAAGCAGGCGCACCACGCAGTAGCTCAATGGTGAATGTCCCGATTTGCGTGATGAATCCTGGCGGCTTTTCCTCATGCCCCGGCTGTTTTACTGGCGGTACCGCCGTTGCAAGGACAAGCAATCGTTGCACACCGCTGGGCAGGCCTGATTTATCGATCTCGATGTGTTGCGATTGTGCAAGTTGAATGAGTTGCGCAAGAAAAGTGAGTAACCCGGTATCCCAGGCAGTCATCGCCTGGCTGTCAAAGTTAATCCGGGTAATGGAAGTATTGCGCAATGATGGCTCGATATCCGAGAATGCTGGACGACTTTGTTGCAGGCGCCATGCACCAGTTAGCTTGATGAGCAAAGTGTCATCTGTTTGACGTGTGGCTTCGAAGTTTGCTGTTTGTTGATAAGCGACAGTGTCAGGCATAATCCTGTGCCTATTGTTGTTCGAGTTTTCATACTATCAAACACTGAAGTCTTCTGAATTGATTTAAAACTAAAAATTCCTGTTTAATGGGATCTAAACAGGCTAACAGGATCGGAATTCCTATCAAATTTTAATCAATTCAGGGAAATAAAGCAGATAATAACAGATAATTAGGGATAGACCTGAATGGGATCGACAGACCGAGAATCAGCCTCAGAACATCAAAGAAGGTTATTATCTTGATCGTAGGCCCTTAAACGTAAGTCATCGGGATCGGAATCAGCGTCATCCGGTATCCAGGGTGCCATACAGGTACGACTTTTAACGCAGGGATCTGTTAAGGTACGTAGAAATGCCAGCAGGTTTTCAACATCTTGCTTACTTAGGTCAACACCTTGTATTGTCAGGCGGCCTGCCTGTAAATCCTGCTCGATTTTATCCAGTGCAGCCTGGGTATTCGTGCCTGTATTCGTCACCTGTATCGACGGATCGAGCTGACTGAAATCATAATGGCGCAAGGCAGCGGCTGGATCAATATAGTGACGGACAATCTGTTCAAGGGAAGTATAGGCGCCAGCGTGACCCCAGGGACCCGTTACCTCGACATTTAACAGGCTGGGAGTTTTGAATGCAAACTTGTCAGCCTCTATCCCGGTAACCTGGTAGCGCCCGAAATCATTGTCGCCTGTTAGGCCATCGCCTCGACCTCGCCCAATTTGTGGGGTAGCGATGGTATGTAACAATTCATCGGTGAAAAAGTCACCCGAATGGCATTGCGCACATCCGGCGCCACCTTGCTGTTGATGTCGAAAAAATAGTAAAGCACCTTGTTTCGCGGCGCGACTGATCGCTGCATTGTCACCTTCGACATAGTTTTTCCAGGGATTGTTAATAAATACCTGGGAACGTTCATAGGCGCCAATCGCCTCGACGATACGGTCAAAGGTAATTAATTCTTCTATCGAAGCCGCAGGACCATAAACATTTTCAAACTCACTTGCCCACTGGTTTGTTAACAACTCGCCAGTACCCATTGAATAGTTGCCCAGCCTTGCTTCAAGGTGAGCCCAGACGGCGCTCATGGGATTACCATTTTCAAATACCAGTCCGCGCATTTCGGCAATTGAAGTAACCGGGAACCTGGCCTGGGCAGATACGATATCAACGGCATCCGGATCAGGCATATCCAGTGCCTGTGATGCGGGTGTAAATATCCCGCCGTCGATTTTTTCGACACGAAAATCCCAGAACATTCCCCGGCTATAAAGCGCAACATTAAACGTGGTGGGCGCGTTGCGAGGAACCGTTGGGCCACCATCATAATTGCTCACATCCGGGCGATGCAGTCTGCCTGGCCCCAGCAAGTCAGGCTCCACCGCATTAGAACCAATGGGTAGTGACAGGTTGTCGCCCCCACCCAGCATGGGATGATGACAGGTAACACACGCTGAATCCTTATCCCCGCCTAATCCTTTACTGAAAAACAGTTTCATTCCCAATTTGGATAATGGGTCGTTGATACCAGTGACTGGTTTGTCGGTTGAAGGGTCTCCCGTTAAGCCCTGTGCCGCAATCACAGAACGTAACTGGTCATCCAGCGATGCTGAACTGTCATCCAGGCAAGCTGTTACACTAATTGCCAGTAGACATATTACAGTGAGCTGCATGGCGTGGTGTGCCATGTAAAATCGTATTGGTGACTTCACAAGTCGTGACCTTTGTTGTTGCTAAGAATTTCTATCGACATCATTTAATCAGGGCGTGTTGCGGCCTTTTCCTGGGTATAACTGTAAAATTGCTTAAATCATCGAGGCTTATGCCCGGTTAGAAAATTCATCTCTATATGATCGTAGGTAATAAATAATTCTTTAGTAAAATGTTAGTTTGACTAAGAATAGTTCAAAAAATGCTTCGAGTCGTACGAACAGCGAATAAAGGGCTCGGCGCCCATTCTCTATAGTCAGGGGGTTTTCATGACTAAGAGTGATTAGCAGCGGGATGCAAGCGCTGACTTTTATTGCACACCGAGACGTTTTAGTGGCGCGAAGAGTTTCAGCGAAAATATAATCCCGATTACCGCAATATCGGTTAGCTGCAGTTGTGATCCATAAAATATGTTGGGGAAAATGGCTAAGTAGATCAGGGCGATACTAAATTGAATATGTAGAACCCTGTAGGAAACAGCGGAACTCTGCCCGCATTGCGTGCAAACAATCGGCCTGGCATTGCTACTTAAGAGTTTAGCAATAAACCCAATAGATCGATGGTAACAATGAGGGCAGGCATACATATAATTACTTGATCAATTTGATCCAGTGAAACACCTGCCGATTTAAGAGCTTGATAAAGTCCCAGCCGCTTCCTGCCTGCTCTGCTGTTCGCACTGGACGTATTAGGCCAAATACAAAAAATACCGACGCCAGTAAGACCGATATCAATAAATAAACTTTGGCGCTAATGCCAAATGCCACGGGTGTTACAAACCAGATCAACAAACCTGTAAAAAATCCCATTGCGCCATGAACCAGGGCCAGTAAGAAATTTTCGACTGGATTGATTTTCTGTCGGGATTTTGTATTTTGATTCCTTTTCATCACGTTACCTGTTTTTTCTCTTATTTCTATATCGGTAAAATATCTACATTTTTAATTCCAAATGTGTGAAGCGATAGTGCTTTTTACAATCATAGGGACAGAAATTAGGGGGCGTGGGATGGGACTCGTCGCATTCCAAAGTGTTTTTTGCACCGCTTTCTGCGCGCAGTGTTTCTGTGTATGCGATTTTCCGTGCTCGCATACAGAAGCAGAAGAACCGGGTTCAGATAACAATCGTTTCTACCATCATGTCTATTATCAGGTAAAGTTTTTGTCTGACTTCGATTTTTAAACAGGCAGAGTCGGTTCGTAACCCTTTTTACTTATTACATTAAGCAGAGGTTATATACACTGCTCTACATTGATATATAGCAAAGCATTTGTAGCAGTATTTTGGTAATTTATTGTAAAAGGTATGCATCTTATAGTTTAGTAAAAAAGTCAGATAACCAAATTTACGAGCGTGGTTGTGTTCAGGCAGGAAAGTTATGTTTATCTGACTGTTTCCAGCTAACTGTTTTTAATTGACAATATTTTATGACATGGCTTTCCCGCCAAAAAAGCTGTATTCGCAGTTATATTATTGTGGGGGAGTGTGTCATGTCCTCATCAAAAATCATTAATATTGTAACGGTAGTGTTTTTACTATTTGCCGTTGCCCTGCCTGTTCATTCAGCGAATTTCACTGTTGATAGTCTGCTGGATAACGCGGATGCCTTTGTTGGCGATAATGTCTGCGATGATGGTAGCGGGGCATGTACCTTACGCGCGGCGATTCAGGAAGCAAACGTGTTATCTGGAGACGATTACATAGATATCAGCGTTACCGGTACAATCACGCTGGCCAGCGCATTACCCGCGATCGTTGAGAGAGTCAGTATAACTGGACCAGGCGCTGATCAATTAACAGTTAGTGGCGCCAATGCAATTCGCCCGTTTCAAATTTCCACAACCAATGTCAAGTTAACTGGGCTCACTATTAGTGATGGTCGTGCTATTACCGGTAGCCCGCCCAGAGGAGGTGGTATATACATAGAGACCGGGGCTGCGTTAACGCTGGAGGGTGTGGTGGTTAGCAATAACATGGCTATCTCAGGTGGAGGAATATACACACAAGGAACTCTATCTCTTAACCGCAGTACTGTCAGTGATAATCAGATTTCTCAATCAGGTAGCTATGTCTTTGCCTGGGGCGGTGGAATTCTTATTGAGGGTGCAGTGCTTACAATTAATAACAGCACAATCAGTGGTAACAGCAGCACCGCTGTGGGTGGTGTGCAAGCTTATGCTTTAGGTAGCGGTGTATCATCTTTAGATAGCGAATTGATCATTAATAATAGTACCATCAGTGGCAATGTAGCCAGTGCGAGTGGTGGTAGTTCAAATAATGGCGCGCATGGTGGTGGTATTTATGCTTATGCTGGTTCAAACCTGAGTATGTTGAACAGCACGGTCAGTAGTAATACTGTTTCTGCAACTGGCGCTGGAATTACAGAGCAGGGTGCCGGTGTCCATTGTTGTGATAATGGCATTTTTACGCTGACTAATAGCATAGTCAGTGGTAACACCTCGACCGCTGGTATCGACAACTGCTATCGACTGGATGCGGTGTTTGACACTAATTATAATATTGAAGATGCGGCTACCTGTGGGTTAACAGGGATAGGAGACCAGTCTAATACCGATCCACTATTAGAAGCTCTGGGCGATAATGGGGGCCTGACACAAACTCATCATTTGCAAGGCAGTAGCCCGGCTATTGATACTGGTTCGGATGTTGATTGTCCTGCGACTGACCAGCGTGGTGTTACTCGGCCGGTCGATGGCGATGCAATTGGTGGTGCTGACTGCGATATAGGCGCGGTTGAGTATTCGCCTTCTGCCATTCTTGTGGTAAATCCTGACAATATCGATTTTGGTCTGGTATATATTAATTCTTCCTCAGCTGACAGGATGGTGACGCTAGGTAATTCAGGTGCTGGTGCGTTAGAGGTAACCGCATTAGACCTGTCTGGTCCAGACGCCAATGATTTTACTGTTGATCCAGGTGATGGAAGCAGTGGTAGTTGTGGTCCAACGCCAATTACTCTCGATTTTTTATCTGACTGTACCGTGGCATTGGCTTTTGCGCCAGGTGATGTCGGTGACAGTAATGCTCAGCTTGATATTAGTTCAAATAGCGGCACTCGTGTTGTAACTTTGATGGGAAATGGATCAGTGCAACCTGTGCCAGGCATATTGATCAGTCCAGAAGAAGCAGACTTTGGTACGGTTACTGGCAGTGATGCCGTGGAGAAATATGTTTATGTGCTTAATGAAGGTAGCGCTGATCTTCAATTGGGTACCATCGGCGCAGTTGACCTCCTTGAGGATCCTTTCAGTATAAGTGCTGATGAGTGCTCGAATACCTATTTGCAGCCGGGTACTTTTTGTAAACTAACTGTTCGTTTTGATCCCGGTGCTGTGCCTGCTGCAGTGTTGGTTAGTGGCCTGTCGATTGCCGGCTTGCTTATTGTTGGTATGCTTAATCTGTCTGGTCGAAATTCGAAACTATGGTTGGTAATCTTGATGACGGCCTTGGTGCTGGGCGCCATATTGTCATCGTGTCATAGCGACGGTGGAGGAGGACCTTCAATAACGGTGTATACTGACAGTTTTGATATACCGAGCAACGACCCAGATACCGCCACATTAACTGTTAACGTTAAAGCGTCACGGTCATAAACCTTGATTTGTTGCGTATTATAGCAGGAAGAATAATAGAGGCGAGGATCCAATGAAAGCCAAATTTAGTGTCTAAAAACCCAAAACAAAGGAGATTTCAGATGGCAACAAAATTGGAAGAGGAAGAATATTTGTATAGACGGGCAATTGAAATTATTGAATCTGCTGATTCAGATTCAGACAAAGAAGACTTGTTGTTCGAGGAAGTATGGACACCACTGGCGGCGCTGTATGTAGAGCGGATTAAGGCTCCGCAGCCAGCAGTGGAAGCGGAGTAATTATAGAAGCAAGACCAGGTCGAATCAGTATCAATAATTGTTACTAAGCGAACTTAGTCAGACATTTGACTGAATTTTCAGCCGGGAAGGTTAGTTTCGCAGGTTAAATAAGTCGTTTAAAATCACGCTGACCCTGACTAACGGGGCGGTAGATTAATCCCAAATTATTTCATTTTCGATCCCTGAATTACAAGAATCATGGAAATATATCGAGTTGATGTACTGTAATGTCGAAAACACTTGTTATTCAATCACACCGTTCTCCTTTGCCTTTTCCCTGGATTGCTCAGTGCCTTGAATCTGTTCAGCATTGGTGCGCACTTAAACAGTACGAGTACCAGTTCCTGGGTGATGAATTATTTGATTGCTTGCCAGAGAATTTAATGGAAAAAGTGGAAGATCAGAAAGTCATTGCTTCTGATCTGGCGCGATTAAATGTTCTTCAAAAAGCCATAAGTAAAGGGTATGAGACAGTTGTATGGCTGGATGCAGATTTTCTTATATTTGATCCCAATAATTTTATATTGCCCGATGAGTCATTTGCGGTGGGACGAGAAGTTTGGGTGCAACGGGACAAGCAAGGCAAGTTGAAGGTTTATAAAAAGGTCCACAATGCCTTCTTAATGTTTCACAGGGAAAATAGCTTTCTGGATTTTTATGCCGAATCAGCTGAACGTTTGTTGCGACAAAACCAGGGTGGCATGCCACCACAGTTTATTGG
>NZ_CDLKIE010000490.1:0-8742 GCF_975902315.1 Kaarinaea lacus
AGTGCTTGTGAAGAAAAACCACCGAATGCTACTAATGCCGCAGTGGTCAAGGCTGGTAAAAATTTACGATTTAACATGGTGGCTTACCTCAGTTCTAATTTGGTCGTACAAATTCGTCAGGGATCTAAACGTCTGATCTCTCAGGATTAATACATCTTAACCCCGGTATCGTCCGGGTAATTCATAACTTTAGAGGTGAGCGGCAGGTAAACTACCATTCATCGGTTTATTGTACGCAGTAGTCGGGAATCAACACATTAGATGCAAATGCTAAGGCTGTTAATACAATTGCTAATGTAAATTCGCGGAAGAAGCAGAAAGAATTACAGGAAATGAAATTGAGTAAAGAATTTGAATCAACTGTAGTTCAGTTCTATAACCATACTGCCTGAGTAATCGCCGGTAGATTGGTTGGGATCCAGATTGATTTGTCCGCCGACTTTGATTTCCATTGCACCTTCCATATTGAGCGAACCAGACTCTACGTTGGCGCGAAAATCAGTGACATTTATGATATTACCGTAACCATCGCGCAGTTCTACACGATTTGGTAACTGAATGTAAAAATTTGCGTTGGGTTTGCCTTCGATGATGAATTTCGCGGGTGTATACGAACCGGTATTATTAATGGTTACGCCACCTGTTGCGAAACGCATGCCGTCAATGTCGACAACAACGGTACCAGCAGTGGCACTGGATGCAATGCTGCCGAATTCCAGAGTGCTGGTATTGGTTATAGATAAGTAACGCGTTACAGTGACATTGATAGTGGTAACTGCTGATACAGCAAATACAGTCAGGGGCGTGCTCAACAGGGTTGCGCCTATCAATAACCGAATTGTTATATCTCTAAATTTCATAAATACCGAAACTCAGGTTGTTACTGCAACTCCCCGAGATAAATCAGACGTTCTAATCTGGTTTACGTCCAGAGAGTGAGAGACTTTAGTGTGTCTATAACGCACGTTGAATTCAAGTGACGAAAGGCTATTAAGTACTGCTTAACGGCATGCCTTTGATTACTTCAATTCATAGTATAAGTATAACACTATTGAAAGTTCACGGTGACGAGGATATTGCCGGTATAGGTGCCAGGCATTTGTAGTGCATTCACATGAATAGTACCCCCAACGAGTAGCGGTACGGCGGGATCAAATCGATCATTGGCTATTGGATTAGTAGTGAAAGTATCCAGCGTAATGTTATTGGTGCCATCCGTAAGAATTGCTGGTGATGCGACAGAAATTACTACCAAACGTCTATTTTGACAATTCACTGGTGCAGTCGATAGTGAAAAACTAGCTGCGCTAACAGCACCGCTCGAGAGTAAAATAATGCCGCCTGTGGCCGTGCGCACTCCGGTGGTATCGACTGTGACAGTGCCTGCGGTCGGTGCCGCAATTGTACCAAACTGCAAATTCTGAACGGCTGATATTACAAGTGCTGCATCACATTGAGCGGGAGTACCCCTTCCCATACCCATGCCAACGGGAGCAGCGATAGCATCCGATACCACCAGAATCAATCCGCATGTGAGTGTCAGTAAAAGGGGGAGTGTAAAACGTTTGATATTTCCAGGGGCCATTACATTAAGTTTAGACTACTGTTGGTTAAAATGTGCTCAATCGTTAAAGGCAGGTTCAGGAAGAAATGAACCAGTCCTGAATGCCTGTAAATCACATAACTTGCTAAAACCATGCCGGATTGTGATTAGCGAACAGGATTGGGCGTTAAATCGTGGCGTCCAGGCATTCGAATAGATCCAATGTAGGTGCCCAGTTGAGTTCGCGTTTGGCTTTTTCGTTATCGATGGTCAGAGAATATTGCATGCAATGGAGCCAGGCGGGATCACCGTAGCGTCCGGTATGACGCCAGGCGAACGCATGGGCACGCCTGGCAAGACTGTAAGGTAAGGGGAATGAATAATGGCGGATGTGTTTCTGAATCAGGTGGAAGGAAGCCACCTGGTCACTGGCGAGATTAAAGCTGCCACGAACATCGCTGGTTAATGCATGTAGCATCGCAGTGGCCACATCGGTCTCCGATACACATTGTGTTAACGGTTGCGGGTCTGGGAATAAAAAATAACAGGGCTGTGTCAGGATCGCTTTTACCAGGGGCTGGGTATGTTGGCCCAAAATGACATGGGGACGAAAACGCACTATACGGAGCTCGGGATGTTGTTGTTCGAAGTCATCCAGCCAATGTTCTACGGCGACTTTGTCTTCCGAGTAATAAAACCCGTTAATGGGCTTTAAGGGCTGATCTTCCGTAATGAATTGTGGATTATCCTGGTCCATGCCGTAAACCACCGCGCTGGATTGGTGAATGATTGTTTTCACATTGTGTTTCGCGGCCAGTTCGAAGACGTGCTTGCTGCCATTTACATTTACACCGCGAATATAGTTACGGTCAAAGCGTCGCTTCCCGAGCACACTATTATTGACGACGAATGCCAGGTGAATAACTGCATCTATGTCAACAAAGTACTGATCCAGATCGTTTGAGCATATATCAACAATATGTTCTTCATAGTCACTGTGGCGAATAGAAGACGGTTTAATATCAACGCCAACGATTTTTTTAATACGTTGCTCATCGAGCAATACTGGAAGGCATGCTTTGGCTACATGCGACGCACATCCTGTGACAAGTATTTTCATATTGTGATGTTAACCTGATGCAGAGCCTGTTCGTCAAATGTTTAGTTAATTAATTGTGGTTATTACCGTTGAATGACGGGGGAAATAGCAACTAATTACCGGCTAATGTCAATAGCAGTATTCCCAGTGAAGCACAGTTCCAGGCTGGTCGAATGGCGTTCAACGGTGAATCGAATGACCTGCCGGATTGCTTGTGTCATACTCCAGTGGCAGAAGACTGGGCGGAAACGCCTTAATTTTACGGTTGAAAAAGTTTTTTATTGTTGTTCAATTAGGGGATGTCCATAAATTATGGGCGTCGTGAACCATAGCCAGCTACCCGGTTCTAAATGCAATTGTTAAGAGCTAAAGCCAACTTATAATATGAAGAAATCGAAACTGGAAATTCGTGTCGGCGCAAGAGGCTGGCAGTATTCAGACTGGGTAGGTGAATTCTATCCGGACGATTTGCCGGAGGACTGGCGGTTTTCGTTTTATAGCAACGAATTTCAAACCATACTGGTTCCTTATGAAACCCTGGTTCGTTCCGAAGTCGATGACTGGGTTGACTGGGTTGAAGATACACAAAAAAACTTTAGCTTCTACGTTGAAATATTTGAAACAGCATCGTGGATTGATGTAAAGCCTTATCTGGAGGCGCTGGGCGCGCAACTTAAGGGGCTGGTTGTTGTTGTCGAAGAACTGAAAGATGTGAATGCTTTGGCGTCATTAATCAAACATCTGAAAACTGTAGCACCTGTTTGCATTCAGAAATTGGGTAATACTGTCAGTGAGCGGGATATGCATACATTGCAAACCTGTCATGAGGTCAATGAATGCTGGGATGGAGACAGTGAAACGCCGGTTTGGAGTTATGGCGAAGCCGCTGTTTTACTGTGCGATGTTAACGAGCAGAATACACCGGATAAAATGCGCCAACTCATTGAAACGGGTATGGAGTACGCGGGTAAGTGCGATGCGATTGCCCTTTTCTTTACCGGTACAGCGCCGAAGATGAGTGATATGCGAACTGCCAGAACCATCACAGATTTACTGGTCTAACTTTAAAATAATTGTCTAATCATAAACCAAGCCAATAATAAGAATGTCGAGCAACTCATCAGAATTGAATTCCCATACAGAGCCTCTTATCAAGATACGCGGACTACGTTTTTATCGGGGTTCGCGCCCAATTTTTGATGGCGTTGATATGGATATTTGGCGCGGTAGACTTACCGCCATCATGGGGCCCAGTGGGACAGGAAAAACTACATTGCTGCGTTTGATAGGAGGACAGTTACGTCCTCAACAGGGAACTATAACGGTGGATGGGCAGGATGTTGCGAAGCTGAATCACCGGCAACTCTATCAGTTGCGTAAACGCATGGGCATGCTGTTTCAGAATGGTGCCTTGTTAACTGATATTAATGTGTTCGACAATGTGGCATTTCCACTGCGGGAACATACTGATTTACCGGAGTCCATGATTCGTAGTCTGGTGTTAATGAAATTGCAGGCAGTAGGATTACGCGGCGCACACGGTTTAATGCCTAGTGAGTTATCAGGCGGCATGGCAAGACGGGTAGCGCTGGCACGTGCCATTGCGCTGGATCCGATGATGGTCATGTATGATGAACCGTTTACCGGGCAGGACCCAATTTCAAAAGGTGTGTTAGTGTCCTTGTTAAAACACCTGAGTGATGCATTACACCTTACCAGTTTGCTGGTATCCCATGATGTTAATGAGTCCCTTTCTATCGCGGATGACGTTTATGTAATATCAGAAGGCAAGGTTGTAGAGCATGGTCCATCCGCACTGATCAAAGATTCAGAATCAGGATGGGTACAACAGTTTATTCATGGTAAAAAAGATGGGCCTGTGCCTTTCCATTATTCCTCTTCGGAACTAATGGATGATCTAATGCAAGGTTGATGATAATTTTGGCTGAGAAATTTTCTAAGGGAAATGTTAAGCATGTTTGATGCGCTGCAGCGCCTCGGGGCAGCATCGTTAAATAGCCTGGAGCGTTTGGGACGCGGCCATTTGTTTTTATTGAATGTACTGAGGGGCATTCCCGGCCTGGTATTCCGACTCCGACTGGTAGTCCAGCAGGTTTATTCAGTTGGCGTATTATCTCTGCTAATTATTGGTGTGGCCGGACTGTTTGTGGGCATGGTGTTGGCGCTTCAGGGTTACAATACTTTGGTGGATTTTGGTGCTGAAGAATCCCTGGGTGTTGTTGTGGCATTGACCCTGGTGCGGGAACTTGGTCCGGTCGTTGCTTCATTGTTGTTCGCTGGCCGGGCAGGATCTGCATTAACGGCAGAAATTGGATTAATGAAAGCGACCGAGCAGTTGTCGGCGATGGAAATGATGGCCGTGGATCCATTGCACCGTGTCGTTGCACCGAGATTTACCGCCGGGTTTATTGCCTTGCCGCTGCTAGCTGCGTTATTCAGTGCAGTTGGTGTTATGGGTGGCTACTTTGTTGGTGTTGGGTTGCTTGGAGTTGATGAAGGCGCGTATTGGTCGCAAATGCAGGACAAGGTTGATCTTTATGATGATGTGGTTAATGGCGTCATTAAAAGTATTGTATTTGGATTTGTAGTGACCTGGATCGCGGTTTTCGAAGGTTATGATACTGTGCCTACTTCGGAAGGCGTCAGTCGGGCAACTACCCGTACAGTGGTGCATGGATCACTGGCAGTACTGGGTCTGGATTTTGTACTTACAGCATTAATGTTTGGAGATTAGGCTTATGCAGCATTCACGAACAATTCAGATATGGGTAGGCTTTTTTGTCGCCGTGGGCCTGGCATCGCTTTTTATGCTGGCAATGAAAGTGAGTAATATCAGCGCATTAACGGAACGAGAAGGGTATGTATTAAAAGCGAATTTTGAGAATGTCGGCGGTCTAAAAGTAAGATCGCCGGTAACAATGGCGGGTGTTGTGGTCGGCAGGGTATCGTCCATAGATTTTGATCGTGACACTTATGAAGCCGTGGTCTCGATGAATATTGATCCTAAATACGACAATATTCCGGAAGATACGTCGGCCAGCATTTTTACATCGGGTTTGCTGGGCGAGCAGTATGTCGGACTGGAAGCCGGTGGTGCGGAGGATTATATGAAAGAAGGTGATGCCTTCCAGTTGACACAATCGGCCGTAGTACTGGAAAAATTAATCGGCCAGTTTCTGGTTAGCAAGGCGGACGAATAGAAAGAATGTGCTGTCATAGAATTTTAATTGTTTTATTTCCTGTATTGCTGCTGCCATTATCAGTGGCAAATGCGGATACTGTGGTTATGAACCTGGATCAGGCGGTAGAGCGCGCTTTCAATGCTGACCCACGAATTTCCGAAAAGGAAAAACTGGTAGATGTTGCAAGAGGTTTGGTAGAAGAGGCAGAGGGTGCCGAAAGCTGGATATTTGATGTTAATTCTTTCCTGGGATTATCGCCTGACGTAAAAGGCGGCATTTTTGAGGACGTTGATGGAAACATCAATATTGATGCTGATGCGTTCGATTTTGATGGTGTATCGCCCTGGTACAGTCTGACATTCGAAATTGTTTACCCTTTTAACACTTTGGGTAAATCAGAATCCTATACGGAAGCTGCACTAAACAATATTAAAATACAAAATGGTGAAGTGGAGCTGCAAAGAACCAGAACTTACATTGACGTGAGCCGTGCGTACAATGGCTATTTAGCTTCACGCGACGCTGTCGCAATGATGGAGGATGCGAACAAGCGTGTTGTTTCTGCCATAGAGATGGTGGAGGCGTGGATTGAAGAAGGTGAGGGCAATGTAAAGCAGTCAGATTTATTTGCACTGCAGACAGGGTTAGGCCTGATTAATCGTTATAAAGCTGAAGCAGTTGCACTGCAAAAAGTGGCTTATGCAGGCCTGAAGTTGCTTACTGGTATAGATAAGGGGGTAACTATCGAGCTAGCCGACAAGCGGCTTGAGCCAACACCCTTGCCCGAAAAAAATCTGGAAGAATTTCAACAATTGGCAATGAAGCACCGCCCTGAAATGACCCAGGTGGAAGCAGGCCTGGAAGCACGTCGCGCATTGCTTAGCGCCAAACACGCGGAGAAATATCCCAACTTTTATACTGGTATTGTCGGATCCATCTCCTATTCCCCAAATCGTCCGCGGCTGGATAATATATCCATTTTCGATCCGTTTAATCATGCAGGTGCAACACCGGTGCTGGGCGTGAAATGGGATTGGTGGTCCGGCAGACAAAGTGGCCAGGAAACCCAGGCGCAAGGTGAATACAGCGCCATGATCGAAAAGAAATCCTTTGCTCAAATTGGCATTCCGTTTGAAGTGGAGGAGCAGTACCTTCAGGTGCATGCACACCATAAAATGGTTCAGGAAATGTATAACTCAGCGAGAGCAGGAAGACGTTGGATGGTTGCCGCCCTGGCAGATTTTGAGGCCGGCCTGGAAAAGGCTGATAGAGTTATGGCTGCGTTTCAGGCCTATGTATTGGCTTATAGCGATTACATAAAAGTCGTAAATGATTATAATCTACATGTGGCGCGCTTGCGTGTTGTAACAGGAGAAATCAAATGAATCGTTTCTTAGTGATGTCGGGAATGTTTCTATTGTTGTGCGGATTATTGGGTCAGCCAGTATTGGCATCCAAGGAAGATCACCCGGCTTTGATATTGGTAAAAGATACCACGTCGTTGATTAAGAAAAAAGTTAAGGAAGATGATGCGCAAATAAAGAAGGATCCAGAGCATTTGTACGACCTGGTCAATGAAATCGTGTTGCCAAATTTTGATTTTACAAAGATGTCCAGCTGGGTGTTGGGTAAAAACTGGCGCAAGGCAAGCAACGAACAAAAAAAGAAATTCACCAACGAGTTTAGCCGGCTGTTAGTGAGAACGTATTCGCGTGCGGTTTATGACAATATCGATCAACAAATTAATTTTTTACCCATACGGGGAAAACCTGGGGCGGATAAAGTCACCATTCGAACCGAAGTGCCACAAGCGGCGGGATTTCCTATTCCTATCGATTATAAGATGCACAAAAAAAACAATGAATGGAAAGTGTATGATGTGGTGATCGATGCCATTAGCCTGGTTGCCAATTATCGCACCACCTTCAATCAGGAAATTAAAAAATCAGGTATTGATAGCCTGATTGCCAGTCTCGCTGATCGTAACAGTATCCCTGTCGATGCCAAATCAACCAAAAAAAATTGAAGCAGATATAGAGCAGGTTGAAGCCGGTCGTTTTAAAATGACCGGTACGCTTGATTTCGAAACAGTGCCAGTTATTTTGCAGAAAAGCCGAGAGTTATTCAGCGACTGCGAGTCTCTTGATATTGATTTCTCGGCGATAACCCGCAGCAACAGCGCAGGTCTGGCGCTATTGATCGAATGGATGCGTAATGCCAGAGCCAGTCAGCAGCCTATTGCATTTCATCATTTACCGGTGCAAATGCAGGAAATTGCCAGGCTCTGCGGTGTTGAAGACGCCCTCTAGCTACAATTGTTTTCGGTGCGTAAGCCTTCAGATTTCCTTCCCAGTCGAAGCATTAACCTTTTGATTTTCAAGTATATTTGCTAAAATCTATAGTGCAGCCAGTTTTTGGCGCGGAATCTGGGTTAAAATGCGACGTTTTTGCAGCAAGCGGTCAAGAATTCGGCTTGCAGGCTAGAGGACACTGGAATGGAAGTATCACAAATTAAACAACTGATCGAATCTGGCCTGTCAGGGGTGGAGGCAACAGTCACCGGTGATGGATATCATTACGAAGCGATCGTGGTCGGTGATTGTTTTGACGGGAAATCCATGGTTGAGCAACAGAAAATGGTGTACGCGACATTGAACGAACACATTACCAGTGGCGCAATCCATGCGGTTACCATAAAAACGTACACACCAGAGCAGTGGAAAAAAGCAAGTCAGTTTCAGGTGGGCAGCGAGTAAATCGCCAACTTTTTTATATCGAGCTATATAGAGCTATATAGAGCTATATAGAGCACAATTCACTGCACACGGGTAACTTCTTAATTTTCCTAATTACGGGATGGCAGTGTTTTTCAAATCACTGCTTAACCATCGAATTAG
>NZ_CDLKIE010000491.1:0-19361 GCF_975902315.1 Kaarinaea lacus
ACCAAACAGCAGGTACACCCCATTTGACGATAAAAATTCGCTGGTGGCTATCAATGCTTTGGTAAGTCCAGGCAGTTCCTGACCGATACTCTCAAACACCTGAACAATCTTTGGAACAACAAAGGTTAGTAATCCAATAACAACCGCAATAGCAACGAGCGTTAGCAATACGGGATAGATGAGAGCCTGAGACATTTTCTGAGATAGCTGCTGACGTGTTTCGGTGTAATCGGCCAACCGCTCCAGCACGACTTCCAGATGACCGGATTGTTCGCCAGCTTCGATGGTTGCACGATAGAGTTCAGAAAAGATATGAGGGAAATCGCTCAGCGCAGAGGCAAGGGAATGCCCTTCCATAACCCGTGACCGTACCGCCACCACCATGCTTTTAAGACGCGCTTTTTCCGACTGTTGTGCAACCGTACGCAGCGCTTCTTCTACAGGCATACCAGACCGTACGAGTGTTGCCCATTGGCGGGTTATAAGCGATAAATCCGTAGAGCTGATTTTTCGTTTAAAAAGGGTCTTTTTACTTTTCGCTTCCCGCTGTTGAACTTCTTCCACGGATAGCGGTGTCAGGCCTTGCTCACGAAGCTGTTGGCGAATCTGCCTTGCTGCATCGGCTTCCAGGACTCCCGATTTCTCGCGCCCCCTGGCATCTAATGCTGTATATTCAAATGCGCCCATGCTGTCGCTGTTTCTCGTTTATTAACTTAAAAGATTAGTCTGGAATTTATTGTGTCGGGACTGCATTTCGGATTCGTGGAACTATACCTGGCCTTCGCTGGTTTCGGATTAGTCTTCGCTGGTAACACGCAGCACTTCTTCAATCGAAGTCTCACCCGCAACAACCTTGTCAATTCCATCTTGCCGAATACTGGGGGATTTTTTGCGGGCATAGGCTACGATTTCATGCTCCCCTGAACCATCGTGAATCATGGTGCGTAAGTGATCGTCGATTTCCAGCATTTCATAAATACCACTACGGCCGCGAAATCCCTGGTAATTGCATTTAGGACAGCCTTTGGCTTTATATAATGTAGGTGGTTTGGAAGCGTCAAAACCAAATCGCTCACAATCCACTTCATTGGCGGTGTAAGGCTGCTTGCAATCATTACACAGTTTTCGCACCAGTCGTTGCGCCAGCACGCCTAACAAACTGGATGACAACAGGAATGGTTCCACACCCATATCGCGCAGACGAGTTACGGCGCCGACAGCACTATTGGTATGTAATGTCGACAGCACCAGGTGCCCGGTCAAACTGGCCTGCACGGCAATTTCCGCCGTTTCCAGGTCGCGAATCTCTCCCACCATTACGACATCCGGATCCTGTCGTAAAATCGCCCGCAAACCGCGCGCAAAACTCATGTCAACTTTGGTATTGACGTTAGTTTGACTAACACCATCGAGGTGGTATTCGATGGGATCTTCAACGGTCATGATATTACGTTTACGACTATTGATACTGGTTAGCGCTGCATAGAGTGTGGTTGTTTTACCAGAACCAGTAGGACCTGTTACCAGGAGAATACCGTGCGGTCGATGAATCACGTGCTCCATGATTTTTAAATTTTCCGGGCGCATACCCAATTGCTCCAGATCCAGACGGCCAGCCTGTTTATCCAGCAAACGTAATACAACCCTTTCGCCCTGACCGGTTGGAATCGTTGAGACACGTACATCGACAGCGCGACCCGCAACCAATAGTGAAATACGACCGTCTTGTGGTAAGCGTTTCTCTGCAATATCGAGCTTGGCCATTACTTTGATACGGGATACGATTAAGGGCGCCAACACGCGACGTGGTGATAGCACCTCGCGCAACACACCATCCACGCGAAAGCGCACAATCAGCTTTGATTCAAATGGCTCTATATGGATATCGGAAGCATTTTCCTTAATGGCTTGCGTTAACAGCGCATTAATCAGGCGAATAATAGGCGCATCGTCCTCGCTTTCAAGCAAGTCTTCCGGCTCTGGCAATTGATTAGCCACTGAAAATAAATCAGCATCATCATCCAGGTCATCCATCATCTGCATGGCTTCGCCAGACCCCTGTTCGTATGCACGCTGCAATTGTGCATCAAACTCATCTGGCGTTGTCATCTCTAAAAGTACCGGCATACCCAGGTGACGACGCAATTCAGCAACAATCAGGTGAGAAATATCGGGACGGCACAATACAACGGCCTCACCACCATGCACTTCTTTGACGAGCACCCCATTCCTTTTAGCAAATGCAAAAGGCAGGGATTTTTGTTGAATACTATCTGTCTGCGCTTCATCGGCAGCATCAATCGCAGGAAGATCCCCTGCGCTATCAATTTCTGGTTGAGAGACTATCTCTTCCTGAGGTTCCTGGCTGCTTGACTTACTAAAAATAGACATAACGATTAATTATTCCACTTCGGGAGCGGGAACAGCTTCCAGCTCCTGCTGTTCCTGTTCCCTTCTAATTTCGAATTCCATTTGCGATTCAGAGGGTTTTCGGGGTTGTTGGAATTCTTGTGGTAATTCCAGATAGTTTTCCATATCCTGCAACATAGGTGTCGATTCGCCGGATAAAAGCGGTACGCCTTCCTTTCGTGCTTCCAACTGTAAATCTCGAATATATTTGTATTTGCTGTTCGTCAGCGCCATGGCACGTGCTTCGTCGCGCAATATGACCGGACGCAAAAATATTAACAGGTTGGTTTTAATTTTTTGTACTGTCTTGGAACGAAACAGTGCGCCTAACAGGGGAATATCTCCTAACAATGGAACCTTTTGTGCGTTTTCCAACAAGTCATCTTTAATGAGACCGCCAAGCACCAATACCTTCCCGTCATCTACGACTACCGTTGTAGTAATGGTTCTTTGATTGGTGACGATATCACCCTGCCCAGCGGAACCCGAGGAAAAGTTATCCACTGCCTGGTCTATATTGAGCCGAACAGTGTTACCCTCATTGATCTGGGGTTTAACCTTTAACCTGATACCCACCGGCACGCGATCAAAGGTCGTAAAAGGATTCTGGGCAGTACTACCGGAAACAGTGAATGATCCACTGGGGATTGATACTTCCTGACCAATAAATATTTCTGCCTCTTCGTTATCCATGGTGACTACGCTGGGAGTCGATAATACGTTGGTTTCACCGTCACCTTCCAATGCACGAATCACTGCTGCAAAATTGAAAGTATCACTGTTAAATTGACCTAGCCCGACGGTCATACCAGGCCCAAACGGATCAGATATCCCCAAGTTACCACCAATAATGGCTGCGGCAAGCGATGAGATCGGATTGTTGCCAAAGTTAATCACGCCTACAGGTTTATCACCCTCGGAGCCATCAAATATCCATTGAATACCCAGCTCTGAAGTACGTTGCGAAGAAATTTCAGCAATGACTGCTTCAACCAGAACCTGGGCTCGACGGATATCCAGTTGCCGAATCACGGCTTCCAATGACCTGTAGATACTCGGTGGAGCAGTAATCACTAGCGCATTGGAGTTTTCATCGGCCTGGATATTAAAGAGCGGTTGATTGCTCCCTGAAGTACGACGGGCAGCTGGTGCTGGAGCTGCTTTGGCTCCTTTTACCCCTGCACCTGCCTTGACCGTCATTGTTTTTGCCGTATCACCAACACCCGTTAATACGGGCACTAAATCTTTTGCGTTCGCATACTTGAGATAAACAACGTGGGTATCACCTTCTACTTCTGCTGGGGTATCAAGATGAGAAATAATGGCTCGTAGTTGTAAACGTGCTGATCGATCACCACCGATTAATATACTGTTGGTTCTCTCATCGGCTACCAGTGTCGGTTTGTCGGCAACTTGCCCCTTCGCCTGACCCGATTGTTGCTGCAAAGTTGTCAACACTCGAACCAGGTCACTGGCCGCGGCATACTCTAAACGTATGATTTCAATTTCACCACTGGTGGGCTGATCAATCCGCTTAATGATTTTTAGTATGCGGTCAATATTATTCGCCCGATCAGAAATAATTAATACGTTGCTTTGCGGGTAAGCTGCCAGATGGCCCTGTGGTGGTACCAGTGGTCTTAATATAGGAACCAGTTGCGCAGCTGCCACATGCTCTACTTCGATGACACGCGTAACGGATTCGTCGCCTTTTCCAGGTTTGTCTTCATCTGTTGCCGGTACTCCACTATGTTTGGCATCAGCGTCGGGTAAAATCTTAATGGTTTTACCTGCGGGTACGGCAGTATAACCATGCACGTCGAGTACCGATAAAAATACCTGGTATATTTCCCGGTTACTCATAGCGCGTGAAGAAATAATCGTCACCTTACCCTTCACCCTGGGGTCAACAATAAAATTCTTTCCAGTAATATCAGCAACACTGGTAATGACAGCCTGAATATCAGCACCCTTAAAGTTAAGCCGCACTTTCTCAGCAACTACTGGTGTACTCATTGCCATCAACAAACCAAGTGCGATTATCGTATTGAACAATCGCCTTTTGTTTCTCGACGCCGGTTTATTCCCGCCTTGCTCTCGACTTATTTTTATATACATATTCATTGCCTGACTATTAATACTCGTTTGTCTTTCTGTTGACTCAGCATTCATTGAATCTGAAAAGTAAAGGATTGCGGCGTACCATTTCGCTCAATATCAACGGTCAACTGGGATGCAGTTGATATATCCCGCAACACCTCCAGGGCCTTGACGGGGTTGTTCATGGGTACACCGTTCACAGACGTCACAATATCACCAGAGCGCAGTCCAAAACGACGTAACAACGCTCGATCCTTACCTGGCCGAAGACGATAACCCACCAGCTGACCGTCTTTTTGATAAGGCCTTACATTAACAAGACCCATCACGCTATTCGGGTCATTCATTAACGCTTCTCGATATTGCCCTAACAATGCCGCGTTATCTGCTGTATTGGCAGAGGCCTGCGCAATATTGCCTCGGTTAATATTTCGGTTCGTAGTTCGACTGCTTTGACGCGTGCTTTGGCCGCTATTTGCGGTGCGCGAACCCGCCCCGGCTTCTGGGACATCGACCGGCAGTTTTAATGTTTCCAGGCGTCCATTGTGCTCCAGTATGACATGATCGGCATGTATTTCGCTTAATATGGCGCCACCTGGTACTTCAGATCCAAGGCGATAGGAGTCTTCTTCCCCTCGTGAATCGGCAATAATGGCCCTGGACGCATTTTTATCCCTGGAGGCAAATACTCCCCTCAATTTTAAGTTAAGTCGCGTTTCCGGTACTACAGCAGGTTTGACAGGGGCAACAACCGCTTTTTTGGGCTCGTACTTGCCAAACAGGTGAAAATTATTAATTTTTCTCGCTAATGGTTGCTCGCGCACCACACGTGCCACACTGGGTGTTTCACGTTGTGCTGCTGATACAGCTGCACCCGTCTCGGGTTGCGGCACCAGATTCCATGTCAACTTCGCCAAACTATGAGCAAGCAGTAAAATGGTTATAATCGCTACAATTACCGGTAAGCGGGTATCAAGGTTCCCTACCCAAAACCGCTGTGTAAATTCTTGTGCTAAATCTTTCATTATTTATTTAATAAATTCATCTCGTCCAGATTGCTGGACTGATTTTGACAACGACATCGCGAAAAATTCTAAATATTGTAGGTTTCACACTACGGGTGTTCAATTGAGGGTCGGTATTTTACCTGCAACTGGCAAATTTTCCTAAATAATCATAGCCTTAGTAAGTTACAAGATTGAGATCGACTATCTATCCAAATGCAGAATTTACGCCATATAACAATAAGTTAGCTGTATACAACAGCATAACTGATTAAAATTAGACCATTATAATTGAATAGTAAATCAGAATAATATGCAGAGATACAAAATTCCCGCTCAGTTTACACGGTCTATGACAAGCCTGGAGAGAAATTTATGCATCTTCTGCGTGTTATTTTTGACTGCAATTTACTCCATTTTATACGAACCGGCGCTGGCAGCAGCTCCCGATGGTCATTCTACACTCGCACAAAACTCACAGCGGTTTATGAAGCTCAACCAGCAAGGCAAACCATTTAGCGAGTCATCTAAGGATCAAACCTGGTCCTGTGTGTTAGACAAACAAACTGGCTTAATATGGGAGATCAAATCAAATAACGGTGATATACAGGACGCCCAACAAACCTATTCCTGGTATGAGACAAATCCAGCGTTAAACGGTGGATTTGCGGGCTATGAAAACAAAGGTAAATGTGTACTTTCACTGTGTAACACTCAAGCCTATATTACTGCCATTAACCAAAAACGAATTTGCGGCAGTGCCCAATGGCGCCTGCCAACTCGGGAAGAACTCAGATCGATTGTTGACTACAAAATCAAATACCCAGGCCCCACCATTAACAGAGTGTATTTTCCAAACGCTATCAATCAATTTTACTGGTCATCTGTTCCCAATGCCAATGACAAAGATAGCGCCTGGGGTATAGGATTTTCTTTTGGCTATGATTATGCCTATTTCAAAAGTGACCTGGGTTACATACGACTGGTCAGTGAACACAATAAATGAGAACGTTTAAACTATTCGCACTATGTATTTTCGCGACACTCCCTGGCCTGGGGCTTACTCAGAATTGTGTCGACACAATACCTAGCACATCGATGACTCAGCGCTATCAGGTCAACAATGACGGAACTGTCAGTGATGATAAAAATAATCTAATGTGGATGCAATGTAGCGTGGGACAACGTTGGAGTAATGGTCAATGCCTTGGCACAGCACAGGCTATGACGTGGCATAGAGCATTGCAGGAGGCGAATAGTTTTCGACTCGCCAATTACTCTAACTGGCGACTACCAACTATTTATGAATTAAGTCGTATTGCAGAATTACGGTGTCAGCAACCGGCCATTAACCTGGCACTATTCCCTGGCACGGCGCCCGCGGACTACTGGACGTCAACAAGTTTTGCCAACGATGAAAGTCTTGCGTGGCGAATGCAATTTAGTTTTGCTGAAAACCACACTGCGAAAAAATCCTCATCAGCGACAGTTAGATTAGTACGGTCTATCAACGAATAACACTTCGTTGGACATTCGGACGTATAAAAAACGTTTAGTGTTCGTAGGTTGAATGGAACTCGACATCCGGCCAGCGTTCCATGGTGAGATCCAGATTAACACGTGTAGGTGCAATATAAGTCAGGTTATCACCGCCATCGATTGCAAGGTTGTCCTGGGCTTTCTTTTTGAATTCTTCCAGCATTTTCTGGTCATCGCAGGTTATCCAGCGGGCGGTAGCCACATTGACGTTTTCAAATTTGCATTCCACGCCGTATTCATGTTTGAGTCGATGCGCTACAACATCAAATTGCAGAATACCAACAGCACCGACAATCAAGTCATTATTATTCAGGGGTCGAAACAACTGCGATGCTCCCTCTTCGCACAATTCAATCAATCCTTTTTGCAGGGCTTTCATTCTCAAGGGATCTTTTAGTATGGCGCGCCGAAACAGTTCTGGTGCAAAATGTGGAATACCGGTGTATTTCAGCTCTTCACCCTGGGTAAAAGTATCACCAATTTGTATAGTGCCATGATTGTGGATGCCAATAATGTCACCGGAATATGCTTCATCAACATGGCCTCGGTCACTGGCCATAAAAGTGATTGCATTGGGTATCTTGATGTCACGCCCCAGCCGCACGTGTTTGACTTTCATGCCCTTGTTATAATTACCGGAGCAGATTCGCAAAAATGCAATTCGATCCCTGTGTGCCGGGTCCATGTTGGCCTGTATTTTAAATACAAAGCCGGAAAACTTTTCTTCTTCTGCTTTTACGCTGCGGCTTATGGTTTGCCGATCAGGCGGTGGTGGCGCGTAGTTTACCAGGGCATCGAGCAGTTCTCTTACACCAAAATTATTAATGGCGGAGCCAAAAAACACAGGCGTTAATTTACCTTCACGATAAGCCTGTAAATCAAATTCGTGACTGGCACCTTTTACCAACTCGACTTCTTCACGGAAATCCTCGATCATGGTGCCTAATAGTTCATCCAGGCGCGGATTATCCAGCCCCTCGATGACTTCCCCTTCCTGAATCTTACCACCATGTGCCGCGCTGTATAAATGGATATTATTCTCATAAAGATTGAATACACCCTTAAATTGTTTTCCCATCCCGATTGGCCAGGTTATGGGCGCACATTGTATTTTCAGTATATCTTCTACTTCATCGAGCAACTCAACAGGATCACGGCCTTCGCGGTCAAGCTTGTTAATAAAGCTGATTATGGGAGTATCGCGCAAGCGACAAACTTCCATCAATTTAATGGTACGTTCTTCCACACCCTTGGCACTATCAATAACCATCAATGCAGAATCGGCCGCAGTCAGGGTGCGGTAAGTGTCCTCTGAGAAATCTTCGTGGCCTGGCGTATCCAGCAGATTGACCACGTTATCGTGATAGGGAAACTGCATTACCGAGGTCGTCACTGATATACCTCGCTGTTGTTCCAATGCCATCCAATCAGATGTTGCATGGCGCGCGGCTTTTCGGCCTTTAACAGTACCGGCTAACTGAATAGCACGCCCATACAATAACAACTTTTCTGTAAGAGTGGTTTTACCGGCGTCAGGATGGGAAATGATCGCAAAGGTGCGGCGCCGTTGAACTTCTTCTAGTAACGAAGGCATAATTTGCAGCTAAACAAGCGCCCGTTGATAGTAGAACTTTTTCAAAGATGGCAACTCGTTGACGAATAGATTGAGCTGAATGATGGTGGGCCGTGTAGGATTCGAACCTACGACCAATGGATTAAAAGTCCACTGCTCTACCAACTGAGCTAACGGCCCGTTCAAAAGAGATGCAATCATACAGAACCTACAGAGAATGACAAGCCCTGAATCCAGATATTTGCGCTAACCGGCTGAAAACTAAGAGCATCCCGGATCGGGATGCTCTATTTAATGGATATCGATTATTGATCGGTTTTAAGTATGAAAACCGATAGAAAATTCCTTCTTATACCGCTTCGAGCTTACGCATGCCACTGGGGAGTAATTTCATATCAACTAAGGCTGTCACAAACGCCCCCACAAAAGTAGCCTCATCCTCATAGACCATTTTGTAGTATTGAATTTTCATGGTAAGCGCACTACCAAAAACCAGCGAAACAAATGCCATCATGGAACCGATCGCGAGGGTAGAAAATCCGGTTACGCCCTGACCGATAGTGCAACCCAGCGCCAGTACACCGCCGATACCCATCAGTACACCGCCAATCGCGTGCGCCAGAAAATCCTTGCCTGACTGGAACCATTCTATACGGAATTTGCGGAAGATAACCGCATATAAAAATGAGCCAACAATCACTCCAGCTAATGCCATAACTCCAAACGTAATAAAATTGGTGTTATTAAAATTTAACGCCAGGTCAAAGGTGTCAGCCATAGGACTGGTAAAGGTAAAGGACTGCGCGCCAACACCACGTGGAGGCACATCCATAAACGAGGTATTTTCCAACCATTCCTGCCCTTTTTCACCAGCTGTCAGGTACCAGGCAGCAACTACCGCCAGGCCTACAGCGAGGCCACCAAGAATATTGTCGAAGTTCTTGCGAAAATCAGCCGACTTCCATACAAATATCATCAACAGTACGACGAAAATTCCGCCCACGATCGCACGCAAGTTGATGCCATCTTCAGCGCCCGTGAAACTTGCGATAAACCGACCCACATCCTGTCCGGCAATGCCGTATTGTGCGAGATCAATGGAAAGTGGATTCATCCAGCTATAAAACACAACACCGTAAAAATCCGTTTTCGCCATCAAGTAGGCAAAGAATGAAGCAACCACTAAAACAAGAACAGATTTTATATTGCCACCACCAACACGAATCAGGGTTTTATTACCGCATCCGCTGGCCAGGGTCATTCCAATACCAAACATCACACCACCAAGGATGTAACGCAACCACTCAAAAGCAGCCATTCGATAAGGAGGACGTAGGTCTTTTAGTTCATAGCTATCCAGGTCAACTAGGCTAAAGCTTTCGAGTAGAATCAGGCCACCCATGGCGATGGCTATGGCAAACAGCCAGGACCGGAGTCGACCGGTATCTCCCATATTAACCCAATCTGATACAGCGCCCATGGTGCAGAAATTGGTCTTGTTGACCAGCGCGCCCATGATGACAGCCAATATAAAACCGTACAGTAAGATTTCTTGGTGTATCGACAATTCCATAATATCTCCATTCGTTTGTAGCGTGTGGAAATAAGCGATTGAAATTCTAGTTAAAACTTAAAATTAAGTTTATAAGTAATTTCTAATGCTACTTTAACGTCCGACTACACATAATACTTGAAGCGGCTTGCTGGTATTTTCCAGTAATAGAGTTCCAGCATTCATTCGAGCCTGAGTTTCGGACCTACAGTATAGTACGCGAGAAAAAAAGGGTATCTATATCCAATTGGCAATAAAAAAGCCGGTGATATCGGCCGGCTTTTTTATTTATTCAACTTCTGTGAATAGTGATTATCCGAACAGACACTACTCTTCTGAAGTTACTTCAGCTGATTCTTCCATTTCAGTCAAGGGGCGATCGACCAACTCTATAATCGCCATAGGTGCCTTGTCTCCTGCGCGGTATCCACATTTGAGGATGCGCAAATAACCGCCGGGACGTGCTTTATAGCGCGGACCTAACTCAGCAAAAAGTTTTCCAACCATTTCCCGATCACGCAATCGGTCGAATACATAACGACGATTCGCAACTGAATCCACCTTGGCTTTAGTGATTAGTGGTTCTGCAACGCGGCGTAATTCTTTTGCTTTGGGTAAAGTGGTCTTAATCAACTCATGACGGAACAGCGACGATGCCATATTTTTAAACATGGCTTTTCGGTGACTGCTATTGCGGTTCAGTTGACGACCGGAATGTTGGTGACGCATGACTATTTACCTACATCAATTCAATTGTTAAAACGTTTGCTTAAGCAACGCCTTCTTTTTGTTCTTTCAAACTGGCAGGCGGCCAATTTTCTAACCGCATACCCAAAGACAGACCTTTTGTTGCCAAAACACTCTTAATTTCTGTTAGCGACTTTTTACCCAGGTTAGGGGTCTTCAGCAATTCGACTTCTGTGCACTGGATCAAATCGCCAATGTAATAAATCTGTTCTGCTTTAAGACAGTTGGCGGAACGAACAGTGAGTTCCAGATCATCGACAGGACGCAACAGGATGGGATCAATCTCTGGCTCTTCTTCCCGTTTTTCCGCTTGCTCAACGCTTTCGAGATCAACGAAAGTAGACAACTGATCCTGTAAAATTGTCGCTGCACTTCGAATGGCATCTTCAGGATCAATGGTGCCATTGCTTTCTACCTCAATAATCAGTTTATCCAGATTAGTGCGCTGTTCTACACGGGCGCTGTCAATAACGTAAGCGACGCGGGTGACCGGGCTGAATGAAGCATCCAGATGCAGGCGCCCAATGGCCTGGTCTTCATCAGCGCCTTTGCGCAAACTGGAAGGCTGATAACCACGACCGGTTTCGACCTTCAGAGTCATATTAATTTCACCGTTCTTGGTCAAATTACATATAACATGTTCCGGATTAATAATTTCCACATCATGATCAAGATTAATGTCTGACGCCGTTACGGGGCCTTCGCCTTTCTTGTTTAATGTGAGGGTTGCTTCATCGCGGGAGTGCATTTTTAATGACAATCCCTTCAGATTCAGCAAAATATCAATAACATCTTCTTGTACGCCATCCAGGGTGCTGTACTCGTGAAGCACTCCATCGATCTGCACCTCTGTAACTGCGCAGCCTTGCAAGGAAGATAATAATATACGGCGCAGGGCATTACCCAATGTATGCCCAAAGCCACGTTCCAATGGTTCTAATGTCACCTTAGCCAGGCGATCATTAACTTGTTGGACGCTGACAATACTAGGTTTTAAAAAGTCAGATAGTGAACCTTGCATGAATTGTCCTCTCTAGCGCTAGAAATCTTGTCTACTCAGTTGTTAAGTCATTGCTACTATCACAACAACCTCGAGTAGCAAAACATTTACCACCGACCCAGTCGATGGCACATAGAATCCGTGTTACTTCGAATATAGCTCTACGATGAGCTGCTCGTTAATGTCGGATGGCAAGTCGCTGCGTTCAGGCAAGGCTTTGAACACACCACTCATTTTTTTCACATCCACATCAACCCAATCAACAAAGCCACGTTGGCTTGCCATTTCCAAAGCACCCTGGATACGCAATTGATTCTTAGCTTTTTCATTGACCGAAACTTCATCGGCAGGTTTAACCTGATAAGATGGAATATTGACCTTTTTTCCATTCACGTAGATCGCGTTGTGTCGAACCAGTTGGCGTGCTTCGCTGCGAGATGCGCCAAAACCCATACGGTACACAACCGTGTCCAGACGAGCTTCCAGGGCTTGCAACAGATTCTCACCAGTTGCGCCCTTGCGGCGATCCGCATCCTTGTAATACAAACGGAATTGACCTTCCAGGATCCCATAAATACGACGCACTTTTTGTTTCTCACGTAGCTGAGTTGCGTAATCTGATAGACGACCGCGTCTTTGACCATGTTGGCCTGGCGGAAACGCCCTGTTTTCAAAAGGACAACGCGCAGTAAAACATTTCTCGCCTTTTAGGAACAATTTGTTTCCTTCACGACGACATTGACGACATTTTGGACCTACATATCTTGCCATTAAAAGTCTCCAGACTTGCTATTCTTTCTACTTCTTAACAAAAAGTACCTATACACGACGCCGTTTTGGCGGACGACAGCCGTTATGTGGAATCGGTGTAACATCTGTAATGCTGGTAATATTAAATCCTTGTGCGTGTAAGGCACGAATCGCTGATTCACGACCTGGGCCAGGCCCCCTGACACAAACGTCCATATTCTTCATACCCATATCTTTCACTACATTGCTGGCATTTTCAGCAGCAACCTGCGCCGCAAAAGGTGTACTTTTACGTGAACCACGAAAACCGGAACCACCGGCAGTTGCCCAGGCAAGCGCATTACCCTGACGGTCAGTGATGGTGACTATGGTGTTGTTAAATGACGCATGAATGTGCGCAACACCATCAACAACATTCTTTTTTACGCGTTTCTTTGCTCGTGGAGCGGCCATGTAATAATTACCTGTCTATTTACTAATACTTAACAAAAGTGGTTAATCTGTTGGTTATTTCTTAATTGCGCGGCGCGGTCCTTTGCGGGTTCTGGCATTGGTCCGAGTTCGCTGACCACGCAGCGGCAATCCACGACGATGACGGATACCTCGATTACAACCCAAATCCATGAGTCGCTTAATATTCATGGAAACTTCCCGGCGTAAATCACCTTCCACGGAATATTTGCCAATTTCACCACGAATGCTATCCAGTTCCTGTTCCGTTAAATCTTTTATCTTGGTTTCCGGAGCAATACCGGTAACCTGACAAATTTCACGGGCTCGCGACGGCCCAATACCGTAGATAGATCTCAATCCAATCACGGTGTGCTTATGAACAGGAATGTTAATACCGGCAATACGTGCCATTGCTATCTCCTAAAAAACCTTATAACCAATACTGGTGCCGCGGCGAACGCGACATTCTAAATCTTTAACAAAAACAAATCAATACAGATAAAATCAGCCCTGGCGCTGTTTGTGCCGAGGATCGGCGCAAATCACACGAACCACGCCGTTGCGCTTTACGATTTTGCATTTTCTGCAGATTTTTTTTACCGATGCTCGTACTTTCATGTTAATCACCTCAGATACTAATCGCTTTAAGCGAAATATTTCCTAACAGGTTTACCTTACCAGACCGCTACGACCGTAACCCTTGAGATTGGCTTTTTTCATCAATCCCTCGTATTGGTGCGACATCAAATGTGACTGAACCTGGGCAATAAAATCCATCACCACGACAACAATAATCAGCAACGAGGTTCCGCCAAAATAAAAGGGCACATTCCAGTAGACGATCATAAATTCTGGTAATAAACATACTGCTGTGATGTAGATCGCGCCTACCAAAGTAAGCCTCGACATAACTGTGTCGATGTATTGAGCAGTCTGCTCACCTGGGCGAATTCCCGGTATAAACGCACCAGAACGCTTCAGGTTGTCCGCCGTATCCTTCGGGTTAAAGATCAACGCCGTGTAAAAGAAACAGAAGAATATTATCGCCAGTGCATAACACGCCACATAAATCGGCTGGCCAGGTGAGAGCGTGGATGCAATATCTTTCAACCAACCCATTCCCTCGGTACTTCCCAACCAACTACCCAATGTTGCCGGGAACAAAATAATACTGGATGCAAAGATGGGAGGTATTACACCCGCCATGTTCACTTTCAAAGGTAAATGCGTTTTCTGTGCTGCGTAGACCTTGCGTCCTTGTTGGCGTTTCGCATAGTTCACCGTAATTCGTCGCTGGCCACGTTCCATAAATACGACAAAGCCGGTCACGACTACTGCCAATATAATAATTCCAATGACCAGGAACGCGCTCATTTCACCGATGCGCGCTAATTCTAAAGTTCCGCCAATGGCAGATGGTAACCCAGCCACGATACCGGCAAAAATGATGAGCGAAATACCGTTACCGATTCCTCGTTCTGTTACCTGTTCACCCAACCACATTAAAAACAGGGTTCCCGTTACCAGGCTAACGACTGCTATTATGACGAATTCAGGACCGGGATTTGGTACGACCTGTAAACCACCAACCGCTTGCGATTGCAACGCAACAGAGACGCCAATAGCCTGAAAAGTTGCCAAAACCAGCGTGCCGTAGCGCGTGTACTGGGTTATTTTACGACGACCTGCTTCACCCTCTTTACGCAATTGTTCCAGCTTAGGCATTACAGCAGTCAACAATTGCATGATGATGGACGCCGATATATAAGGCATCACGCCTAACGCAAAAATGGTCAAGCGGCTCAGCGCACCACCGGAAAACATGTTGAACATGTCCAGGATGGTGCCGCGTTGCTGATCAAACAGTACGCGCAATGCTTCAGGATCAATACCCGGAACCGGAATAAATGAACCTACCCGAAAAACAATCAATGCCAAAAAAACAAACAACAGTCTTTGCTTAAGCTCGGTTAATTTACCCGAGCCCATTGCTGCCATAACTGATTCGCGTGACGCTGACACTGAAGTTCCCTAGTTTCTATTCTTCAACTTTACCGCCGGCAGCCTCAATCGCTGCACGTGCGCCTTTGGTAGCACCCAGGCCTTTTATGGTAACTGCCCTGGTGATTTCACCAGAAAGAATGACTTTTGCTGTTTTAATATCACCGCTTATTACATTAGCCTTAATCAAGCCTTCCAGATCAACAACGTCACCTTCTACTTTTTCCAGTTCATTTAGGCGAATCTCGGCACGATACTTGGCCTTACGCGAGATAAAACCTACCTTGGGCAGACGACGCTGGATGGGCATCTGTCCACCTTCAAATCCTACTTTATGAAATCCACCTGAGCGTGATTTCTGTCCTTTATGACCACGACCACCGGTTTTACCCAAACCAGAGCCAATACCGCGACCGACACGCTTGGCTGATTTTTTTGAGCCTTCCGCAGGCGATAGAGTGTTCAAGCGCATATTATGCTTCCTCCACCTTCAATAGGTAAGAAACCTTGTTAATCATACCGCGATTGGCGGGAGTATCTTCTACAGTAACAGTATGGTGCATACGACGTAATCCCAGGCCAGCAGCACATGCTTTGTGCTTAGCAATACGGCCATTCAAACTCTTCACCAATGTTACTTTAACTTTTCCTGCATCAGCCATAACGATTCCACAAAATCAAATTAACCAATAATCTCTTCGACGCTCTTACCACGCTTGGCGGCAACAGCTTCCGGCGTAGTCATTTCGGTCAAACCCCTGAATGTTGCGCGTACAACATTGATAGGATTAACACTACCTATACATTTTGCCAGGACATTATGTACACCAACCGCCTCGAACACTGCACGCATCGGGCCACCCGCAATAATTCCAGTACCTTCCGATGCAGGTAACATAACAACCTTCGCAGCACCATGAATACCTGTTAGTGGATACTGCAATGTGCCGTCTTTAACCGGAACAGTTTTCATATTCTTACGCGCGTCTTCCATAGCTTTTTGCACAGCGACTGGTACCTCGCGTGCTTTTCCGCGACCAAAGCCCACGCGACCGTTTCCATCACCAACAACGGTTAAGGCAGCGAAACCAAAAATACGCCCACCTTTTACTACTTTGGCAACACGATTAATTGTTACCAACTTTTCAATATAACCATCACTTTGGGCTGCTGCGTCAAATTTGCTCATAGTTTAAACCTTATAGTTGTAACCCACTTTCACGCGCCGCATCTGCAAGAGCTTTAATACGACCATGATATTTAAAACCGGATCTATCAAACGCAACACTTTCGACACCCGACGCTTTTGCGCGCTCAGCAATAGCTTTTCCTACGGCTACAGCAGCATCGACATTACCCGTGTGCTTAAGGCCTTTTTTAATCTCAGCCTCAACCGTTGATGCCTGAGCCACAACTTTGGAACCATCAGGCTCAATTACCTGTGCGTATGTATGCTGTGGTGTTTTGAAAACACACAACCGATAGGCACCCAAACGTTTGATTTGCGCTCTGGTGCGTCGTGCTCTGCGTAATCGTTGCTGTTTCTTATCCATTGCAATAAACCTGTCTGTAATCTGTGAATCTTTAGCTAGTGGAATTACTTCTTCTTCGCTTCTTTACGAACGATATGTTCGTCTGCATAGCGCACGCCTTTCCCTTTATATGGCTCAGGCGGGCGAATCGAGCGAATGTTAGCGGCAACCTGCCCAACCTGCTGCTTATCGACACCTTTTACAACGACTTCCGTTTGACTCGGCGTTTCAATAGTAATGCCTTCAGGTACAGCGAATTCAACAGGGTGAGAAAAACCAAGGGATAAGTTCAATACTTTACCTTGAGCCTGCGCACGATAGCCAACACCCACCAGTTGAAGTTTTTTCTCAAATCCCTGGCTAACACCAGTCACCATATTGTAGATTAACGCCCGGGTAGTACCCGCCAATGCATTAGCATTTGCATGCCCATCTTTCGCCGCGAATATTAATTGCGCATCTTCCTGCTTCACTTCCACAGCTTCTGAAATATCGTGCGTTAAAGTACCTTTGGCACCTTTCACATTGATCGCCCCACTTGCGATATTGATTTCAACTCCCGATGGAATTGATACAGGACTGTTTGCTACTCGTGACATGGTATCTGTACCTTTAAAATCTTCTTAAATCCGTAATTAAATCTGTATATAGTTAATTCTGTATAAAGCATTCAAGCTACTACGCTACATAGCAAATAACTTCACCGCCATGCCCTGCTTTCCTGGCATCCTTATCTGTCATCAGACCAGTTGATGTCGAAACGATAGCAACGCCCAAACCACCCATAACCTGCGGTAATTCATCCTTACCTTTATAAACACGTAAACCCGGGCGGCTTACACGCTTAAGCAATTCGATAACCGGTTTACCTGCATAATATTTAAGATCAATAGTCAGCATTGGCTTACCATCAACATCATTTACTGTATATCCGCTAATAAAGCCTTCTGCTTTTAACAAATCTGCAATAGCAACCTTTTGCTTCGATGAAGGCATATCGACAGTTACTTTTTCCGCAGACAACGCGTTGCGAACACGGGTTAACATATCTGCGATTGGGTCATTCATACTCATACGATAGGCTCCAAATTACCTTTTTTATCCACTACCAACTTGCTTTTACCAAACCCGGGATATCACCACGCATAGCCGCTTCGCGCAACTTGGTACGACTTAAACCAAACTTGCGGTAATAACCATGAGGACGCCCAGTTAATCGGCAACGATTTCGCAAACGACATGGACTGGCATTGCGCGGTAATGCATTAAACTTTTTACGGGCTTCTTCGCGCTCGTCTTCACTGACATTCGGGTCTTTCAGTTTACGCTTTAACTCAGCACGCTTGGCCGCATATTTGGCAACCGTGCGTTCACGCCTTTTTTCCCGTTCAATAATTGAAATTTTTGCCATACCAGTCTCGCCTGTTAAAAAACCTGATTATTTCTTTAGTGGTAAATTGAAAGCTAACAACAATGCTTTGGCTTCCTCATCCGTTTTCGCCGTAGTGGCAAAATTTATATCCATACCACGAACCGCATCGATCTTATCGTAATCAATTTCTGGAAAAATAATTTGTTCCTTGACACCCATGGTGTAGTTACCACGACCATCAAAAGACTTAGGATTCAATCCACGAAAATCGCGTTCGCGAGGTATAGCAATAGTGATCAAGCGATCCAGAAAATCATACATACGCTCACGTCGCAACGTTACTTTACAGCCAATTGGCCAACCATCACGGATCTTGAATCCTGCGATAGATTTGCGCGCCTTTGTAACAATGGGCTGTTGACCGGCTATCTTTGCCATGTCGCCCACCGCATGCTGAATGACCTTTTTATCGGCCACTGCCTCACCTACACCCATATTCAAGGTGATCTTGGTAAGCTTTGGCACTTCCATAATGCTCTTGTAGTTGAATTGTTTCATCAACTCATCAACAACATTACTCTTGTAGTATTCACTTAATCTGGACATGTTCTTTCCTACTTACGTCATTCCCGCTTTACAAATCTACGACTTCGTTATTCGACTTAAAATAACGAACCTTACGGCCGTCCTCGAGAGTTTTGATACCAACACGATCACCTTTCCCTGTCGCAGGATTAAATATCGCTACATTGGAGACGTGCAAAGGCATCTCTTTTTCAACGATGCCGCCAGACTCTCCAGTGTTGGGGTTTGGCTTAACGTGTTTTTTCACCATATTACAACTTTCAACAACTACACGTTCATCGTCGGTGACGCGCAACACTGAACCACGTTTTCCCTTGTCTTTACCGGCTATGATGATGACATCATCACCTTTTTTAATCTTGCGCATGACTAAATTCTCTCAATTACAATCTAGACTAATAAAATTCCAGCTTTATAAAACTTCAGGCGCCAGGGAGATAATTTTCATAAATTTCTCGCTACGCAACTCACGAGTCACTGGGCCAAATATACGGGTACCAATAGGTTGGTGTTGAGTGTTCAACAAAACAGCCGCATTGCCGTCAAAACGAATCAATGAGCCATCAGGACGTCTTACACCTTTCCGTGTGCGCACAACTACTGCGTTATACACTTCACCTTTTTTAACTTTTCCTCGCGGAATAGCCTCTTTAACACTGACCTTAATAATGTCGCCAATGCCCGCATAACGGCGTTTGGAACCTCCTAGCACCTTTATACATTGAAGCCGACGCGCACCACTAT
>NZ_CDLKIE010000492.1:0-3182 GCF_975902315.1 Kaarinaea lacus
GCACGATATTGATTACATCACCTTCTTTCAAGCTATGATGATATAGTTGGGTAAGTCCATATTTTGCAATATCAAGCCGCGTCCGAATGGTTGCTTCCTGTTCAATGTAACTATCTAAATAGCTACTTTCCATGGATCCCGAAACATCAACTAATAGTGTGAGAACAGCATTGGGCCTGTCTTCCTTAGTTATCGTAGGGCTAGAAAGATAAATACCTAACTCATGAACTAAGACACCACTTTCATTATCACCTGGATGAGTCCAGATACCCATTGATACATCGAATAATCCAATATTGGTTAGTGAGGATCCGTTAAACTGTTCAAAGTTGAGAAACTCGTATGCTCGCCCCAGTGATTCATCAGGAATTTGCCCATTATTGATAGCGTACTTGGTTAATTCAACGGCCGCTGTACTTGCTGAATCATCATAAGAAAAATAGAAGCAACTATTTTCTGGGCAGTCTGTTGCTTTTTGTTCCTCGTTTAATGAGTTTGATTCATCCGAACTAAAATTAGCGGTGCTGCCGGCATTACCACCAGAACTTCCACCACCGCAGGCAGCCAGGAAAAGCAATAAAAGAAAAATTATGGATAAACGAATATGGTTGTCGTGTAACATGATGTGCTCCCTCACGAAGTTTGATTATATTGTTAATTGCGTAGCAACCAGGCTTTTGGTTGAAGTTCGAAGTTCAACTAACATAGAAAAACCAAAAAGATTATCGCCAATATATTTAACTGGTTAGCTAGCGATATATACGCACCATTGCTAGATTAAATATTGCAGTTAACTCGTTTGTATCCCCTTGCCGATTAAGTTTGCTAAAAACTTTTCAGAGTCCCTACATAAAGTTGACTTTATAAAGCTAAACTCACAGCCAGCTGTTCTATCGACTACTTTTTAACAGGACAAATAATGGTCATAACGTATCGTTGTGTTACCAATCGTGATGACATCTGCAATTCAATCGATAGCAGTTCAATTGTTTGTTTTTTATTCATTCTGGTAATCAGAATCTTGCAGAACGAAATAATACAATAAATGGGATAATAATCCCGTTTTTAGTCTAAAACAATGACTGTCATCAATTAATCTGGTTTAGTTGAACGCTAATTAGTCAATAATTTGTTTTTAGAACTGGCGTAAGAAAATAGTCAGTGGGAAATGATTAATACCCCTGGTGGATACTCTTTCATGCATCAATAGTGAACATTGGTTGGTTGATTTAAGATATATGCAACTTGAATGGAGAGAGGTGAGGGGATGCGATTCGCTGAGTTAAATGTAACCTTGGCGCTAAGTGATTCAAAGTCGCGTTAATGCTGATAATTAATTACGATAATAATTATCTATTCTCAAATAGCTCCAGTTCTTCATGCGCTTCCATCCATTGTTCTTCCAGTTCGGTTAGCTGTTTTTCTATGTCGGCCTGGTTTTCAAGAAGCGTTTTAAGTTGTTGTTTGTTTTCTTCGTCATAAATGCTGCTATCAGCAAGTTGGCCATGTATCCTGGTTTTCTCGGAATTCATTGTGTTGATTTGTTGTTCCAGTTTTTTCACTTTATTACGCAGTGGTTGCAGTTTCTTGCGTAGATCTGCAGCATTTTGTCGCTGTTGTTTCCTGCTAACCGGTTCCTGGGTCTGGCTGGAATTATCTGAATCCGACGAGCTATCTTCCTTTTCATGGTCTTTGACCCACTTTCGATAATCATCAAGGTCGCCATCAAATGCGTTTACTTTTCCATCCGCTACCAGCAACAAGGTATCGGTTACGGTTCGCAGCAAGTGGCGATCATGTGATACAACGATCATTGCTCCCGCAAATTCCTGAAGCGCTACACTCAGGGCATGACGCATTTCCAGGTCCAGGTGGTTGGTGGGCTCGTCAAGCAATAACAAATTCGGCTTTTGATAAACAATCATCGCCAGTACCAGGCGTGCCTTTTCACCACCGGAAAAAGGCGCCACCGGTGATGTGGCCATATCATCGCGAAATGCAAAGCCGCCAAGAAAGCTACGCAGTTCCTTTTCCGTGGCTTTAGCATCCAGACGTTGAAGGTGAAGCAGGGGACTTGCCTGGCTATCCAGCTGTTCCAGCTGGTGTTGGGCAAAGTAGCCTATTTTCATATCTTTTGCTTCAGTGCGCTCACCGCCAATCGGCGATAGTTCACCTGCTAACAACTTTATGAGCGTAGATTTACCCGCGCCATTGTATCCCAGCAATCCAATACGGCTACCGGTTAATATGTTCAGGTTAACATTGTCCAGTACTGGTATGTCGGCGTATCCAACACCGACATTTTCCAGATGCAGTAGCAAATCGGGTAGTCGATCCGGTTGCTTGAACTGGAAGTGAAATGGCGAATCGATATGTGCTGCACTTATGGTAGTCATTCGTTCCAGCGCCTTGATACGGCTTTGCGCCTGACGCGCCTTGGTTGCCTTGGCACGAAATCGATCCACAAATTTTTGCATGTGGGCGATCTCACGTTGTTGTTTTTCATAAGCCGCTTGCTGATTGGCCAGTTGTTCTGCGCGTCGGATTTCAAATGCTGAATAGTTGCCCGTATATAAAGTTATTGTGCCTTGTTCAATGTGAGCAACATGAGTGACTACCCGGTCAAGGAAGTCACGGTCATGAGAGATTAGCATTAAGGTACCTGGGTAACTCTGTAACCATTCTTCCAACCAGATGACAGCTTCCAGGTCGAGATGGTTAGTTGGTTCGTCCAGAAGCAGAAGATCTGATCGACACATCAAGGCCTGGGCAAGATTGAGTCTCATACGCCAGCCACCGGAAAATTCACGTACCGGCAAATGCTCCTGTTCTCGAGTAAAACCCAGACCATGAATCAATTTGCCTGCACGGCTTGCCGCGCTATAACCGTGGATATTTTCCATATCGCTGTATAAATGAGCGAGTTTGTCGCCGTCATCAGATTGTTCAGCTAAGCTTATTTCTTTTTCCAGTCGACGCAGTTCCGTGTCTCCATCAATTACATAATCTAATGCAGATTTTTCAACGGCCGGTGTTTCCTGCGCAACGTGGGCAATTACCGTATTGGGTGGAAGCGAAAAGTCACCGCCATCAGGGTGGAGTTCATTTCGTATTAATGCAAACAGACTGGATTTTCCAACACCATTAGCGCCTGTCACACCAACACGCTGGCCGGCATGGAC
>NZ_CDLKIE010000493.1:0-8955 GCF_975902315.1 Kaarinaea lacus
GAGATGAAGGAACGGTTTCAATTACCGAGAGAATTAATGGGAATCCAAACCCCATTAGCAATGCGGGCAACAGCAGCACAATGCCGGTAAAGAAAAACTGCCATAAATACCAAATACCAATCGAAGATTGCATTGTCAGGCTTATTTGCCACGCTTCGACCCACTGAAATACGAAAGGAATTCCCAAGGAAATGATTGCTACAGATAATTCAATGATCGCAAACAACCGCAATGGATTTGATATGCGATGCAATATTTTTGTACCAAGCAGGCTACCAGCACCCAGGCCAAGCATAAAGGCAGCGACGGTGATCACGACGCCAAATATACTGACTCCGAACTGCAGGGAAAGCATTCTAACCCACAAAACTTCGTAGGCCAGACTCGCTAATCCGGAAAAAAAGTACAGAATGAGAATAAAGAATAAAACGTGCTTATTGGGAGTGTTTGATAGCGATTTTGACACGATAAATAAGTTTCAAGAGAATTTGCAATTACTGTCAAAAGCCTCAAAACGGCCAAAACCATACTAATCCGACCACTGCATGCCCCATGGCCAAAGTAAGACTTAAACCGGCAAAAATCATATGGGCAATGTAGACATCTTTACCAAATACACCCATCGCGACACCCAAACCAACAGTAATAAATATAAAAATAAGTAAAGGAACCCCCATCGCGAACATTATCTGCCGCTTTCGCTGGTCATCAATTTTTACGATATCACTTTCGATATCGCCCGCCTGGGATGTAAAAGACTGAATAACTTGCGACTCACTGGATTCTGCTGATTTACTAACATCAACTTTTCGATCTTCATTTTCCGCACTAACCAAAAAAGGAACCAGACAGAAACAAAGTGAAAGCAATACTAATTTAAATACATGCATAGGCTTACAGGTTTACTGTGATTCTTCTGTCGAGGCTTCCGTTTCCAGTTGCTTTGATTTTTCTTCTTTATGCTTCTTAAAGGTGAAGTACCAGTACAATATTGCGCTCAACACAAAAGGAAACAGAATTATCATCAGTAAGAAAATAAATATTAACCAGGGTGTATCTATCGACACATGCAGGTATCGGTAACTATCTGCAGCGACACTGCATTCTATATATAACAGGCTGCTTACGAATGCCGTCACTATAGATAAATTGCGAAAAATATTTTTGTTCATTTTAAATAACTTCCTGACTAGCACTTATTTATTAGGCGCATCTTTAGCACAACGAAAACCAAAAAAATCTGACGCATAATGCGGCATGGAAAAATTACGATGATAGGACGACGTTGAAAACGGATCGCTTTTCCAGGAACCACCACGACGAACTTTAAACACCCTGTCTTCTACTTCAACCAATTCACCGACATTCATCGCCTTGTCTTCAGGGGTATTAGCAACTAACGTTTTCGCTTTAAATACTGATGCCGGCGCTCTGGATCCTTCGTAAGGGACCAAATCACTGTCTGTCCATTGACTTACATTTCCTGCCATATCGTAAACACCATACACACTAGTCCCGGTATTATATCGTGTTACCACTGTCGTTGATCCAACATTATAGTAAGTATTTAATTTTGCAGGATCCATCACATCACCCCAAGGCCAGCGTTTACCGTCAGTTCCCCTGGCAGCCTTTTCCCATTCTGCCTCTGTAGGTAACCGTTTTCCCCTGTATTCGCAATATGCTTTCGCATCAAACCAGGAAACCATCGTTACAGGGTGTAACAGCTTGTTATCCGGGATTTTACCATTTTCCCAATCCAGTGGTGGTCGGCGCTTTTCAGACGCAACAAACCGTGCATACTGAGCATTGGTGACTAGATATTTATCAATATAATAATCTCCCAGGTATACCTTATGCGCCGGTTGATTCTGAATATCAGCACGCTCAGAATCAGTTCCCATTATGAATTCTCCCTTTGGAATGAGAACGAGACTGTCATATTCTGCCCATTGTTCAGAGGGTAATAATGCAGCAACTTCGGCCTGCATATAAGTCTCTGTCGCCTTTTCCTGAGCTTCATGAAGCTGGTGTCGAGTTATATCCTCTCCAGCAGCACGAATATGTTTGTGCTCATCTTTCAGGTCATAAGAGGCTCTGGCACGCATATCGGACATTCTATTGGCGCCCAGTTGAACAACATGCGCAGCGCCAAAAACCATGGCTAACGCAATACAGGTAATTAATGTAGCAACGAGATAACGTTTGCGAATTAACCGCTGTTGTTCAGTGAGCTGAATTCGAGGAGCACGTAACGACATAATTATTCACTAGATGGTGTCTCTTTCTTATTATTCTCATTGGGCTTGATATAAAGATTTTCAGCCTCTTCCGGACTGGTTCGCCCGTAAATTCGCTTTATCATGGCCTCTCCGAATACTCCACCGATGGCAGCACACTCAACAGCGAGAATTACAAAAAAGAGCCACCAGCCAAAAGGCATAAGAGACATACCTACAGGTAATTCGAGAAGATATTCACTCTCCAAATAAGCAAGCGTTCTGACTATCATTGGCGGGAAATAACATAACCACTTACCACCCAAACCAAAAACTGCCGTAGTAGCCAGTCCAACAAAAACTGGGATAATAAATATTTGGACCGCCCAAAGTGCATTAAATATTGCCAGAGGATCATTTAAAGGAACCCATTCTAAACGCACACCAAGCAAACGATCACCGACATAGTTAACAAGGCAACCAACCATAATTGCAAGCGTTCCTGATATAAACCTGGCTTTTCTCACGGCTTATACTCTTTTCCCGTTAGTTTCTCGTAGGCCCGCTTTTTAGTTTCTTCAAGATACCAGTCTTCCACTTTCAAACTAGCCATATATTTCGCTAATATTTTACGTTCTTCATCCGTCGCCATTGCCAATGAAGGCATTTGAAATTCTTTTTTGAGGCGTGTGGGTACTAATTCCTGAGGATTTTCTGATGAAAAATATTGATAAAACCATTCTTCACTTTTTAAAGATCCCATACCATCCAGCGCAGGAGCCGGAACCGATTGCATCATACTCCTTTTTGTCCACAGACTATGACAGTCATGGCATTGGTACTTGGAAAATAATACCCTGGCTTTTTTAGCAAGATCTTGCGATGCAGTTGTGTAATAGGGAATGCCTTTATCCTCTTCTTTTTGGGTCGTAACACTGTAGCCTTTAATTGCTGCAGTGATAATGATTGCCACCCCCATCACAACTAAAATACCTTTTTCTCCTCTCTTCATGGCATTTACAACCTACTACACTAACAAGTCTGCTTATATTTTAATGGCTTCGCTCAAGATGCCTTTTTCTTGGCTTCTGCTCTTTTCTCTGCTTCCTCTTTCAAGAACTTATCTCGCAACTCTTCCTGATGCTTATTAACTTCCATCGCTTTTTTGAACTCTTCGTCCGACATTTTATCTTTATCATCCTCATCAAACACCACGTATTTAATGTCTTCATCAAATTGTTCATTTTTTGCGGCCCAACGAATAGCAATAATCGAAGCGATGATTATTCCCGCTCCGGCCACTAGCCATAAATATATTGTCCAGCCATCTTCAAGGTTATTTAAAAAATCCATACCATCCTCCTATACCAAAAAACCATGCATCATTTGCGCAGCCCCAAAAACGATAGCGACAATTACGCCTATCAAGATCCAGACAAATAATATTTTCTCCCCTTTTTTCAGTTGTTGCGTCTTATCCTTGAACATAAACATAAACGCAATGACCAAAAATACTACAATAGCAAAAATTAAGAAATAGAACATACCCGTACTGAAATTTTGGGTACTCATCCCTTCGATACTCATATCGATACCCAAGGGACGATTAATATCACCTTCAGCAACTTTTAACAAAAACGGGAAATCTCTAAACATATTAACTACCTGAATTTTTTGCGATAATTCTTTATCATAATAAAACTGTATAAATACTATTCAACGTCAGTTTTAGTGAATTTTGTTTCCTTATAGTACGCAAAAAGCCATGTCACCTGAACGATGACATGGCTTTAAAGCTAATATTAGCTACTTATTTGGAGTAAGTATCAACTCCCTCTTTATCTTTGTCGTATTTGTCTACGAAAAAGCTGTAGATAAAAGGGAATGTATAAACTACCAACACCCAAAGTAACATTGCAAATGGGCCATTATCTAAATCAATCATTGTAATCTCTCCCTAAAATTCTTAGTGACTCTTAGTATGATCAGGCACATAACTGTAGTTTGGCAAACGCTTCACCGCTATGATGACAGATACACAGAAAATAATGATAAAGAAAATATCAATAGTGTATCCCTTATCCCACCAAGGTTGGCTACGAATGGTGGATCCATCCTCACGTTTCTCACCTTCGAAATTAGCGAGGACAAGCCGGTTACCAAGTACAGTGTACTCTTCCATGCGCGCCCCTTTGCGTTGTAGCTCGATGATTGGACCCTTAATCATACGCAGGTCATCCATCGTTAAGGGATGTCTTTCTTGCAGGGCAGCCCATTTGGAACCGTCTGTTCTTACCTTGTTAACAATATACTCCATCTTTGCAGCATCATCAGCGATCGCCTGCACTTCCGGTGTATCCATTAATTTTACATACTCTTCATAGATAGCAGCTGTTGGTCGCTGACCCCAGAGCGGCGCAGTTATAAGGAATGCTGTAATGATTGTTAATATTAGCAATCCAACCACCGGTTGTGGTAAACGATTATTATTTTCTGCTATTCCACCCAGACTTTCACCTTCCCAAACCTTAATCGCTTCTTGATTTTGCTCATCGGTTGTTAAGGAGTAAAGCGGATTATCAAATCTCCAAGCCATGTCTATCCCCTCCCACTATTTAAGACTTAATACGAAATCTATCAAAGCCCGAGCTTCACTGTCTGCAGCAGGCACAGGCACCTCAGGAGGATAGACAATTTCGTTTGAAGCATACTGAGTGTACTCAGCACGCCACTTATCGTAATCGATTGGATTTCCGCTTGCGTCTTTTTCACCCCACAAGTAATCATAACGAGGCATGATTGAGTGTGGTTGCACCAGGCGTGGATTGAAAAAATGCATCATCATCCATTCACGAGAAGAGTTCCGCGAACCAACATGAGTCAAATCAGGCGCTTTACGGTCTGAACCAAAGGCAGTAGGACTTTCACCATTGAAGTCACCCAGCATTGGGGGCGCACCAAAATATTGCCAGTCTTGAGTTTCTTCAGGCAACAAGGTGTGACACCACCAGCAACCTTCACGAACGAACATAATCTTACCTTTACCAATATGGTAAGTATTTTCATCAGTGGCCACTTTCATGACTGCATCAGGTGTCCATCCGCGTGTAGCAGTAGCATTTTCAATGTATGGAATTGATTCGCCACCCTCATCTACTTCGCGCACGATAAATACCGCACCCTTGGTGTCATCGGCCTGTTCAATTTTACCTAGTGTTAAACTTTTTTCAGTTGGCTTTTCACCAAGAATGATTGGATGGCGAATCCCGTTAGGGAACGGCACGCCTGGTTGATACACATAAGCGCGTGTTGCTTCTATGGTTGCACCAGTTTTCGGATCTGTGCTGATCTCAACTGTCTGCGGTTTAGCTTCACCTTTCAGGAATGGGTCTTCGTAGCTAAAGCCCCCAACCCGACCAAATCCTAACTGACGCTCTAAACCAACTTCAGTCACGGATACATTACGAATGTCCATTGCAGGCATGTACAGCGTGATGAACATCGAGGACCCGAAGGCGAGCCCGAACATCCGGGCTCCGATTGTATATTCTCTAAATGCCATGGTTTAAATCCCTCCCAAGTAATTCTTTTAGTTATTAACGTTCGTAGGCCAATTCATGTGGCAAGCGACCCGCAGGTATTACAGTACCTTGACGCATTGTTTTCCACATATTGAATAGCCACACACAGTTACCAAGGAATACCATGGTTCCACCAACCCAACGCGCGATCATGTATGGATGCTCGGCGATAACAACGTCGATGTATGGTACTTCGTAGATTTTACCAGCACCTTGAATCAAACCAGCAATGGTCATAGAGATCCAGTAAGTTGTAAAACCAACCAGCAACATCCAGAAATGGAAGTTAGCCAAAGCCAGCGAGTACAGTTTACGTCTCAACAGAGTTTGCAGACCGTAGTAAACCGCAGCTGCCTCAAGGAACGTTGAGAATCCAAGCAGTGCCAGGTGAGCGTGAGCAACGATCCAGCCAGTACCGTGAATGTACCAGTTAATCGCGCGAGTTTGCTGAAAACCACCTTGCATGTTCAAAGGAATCGCCATCAGTACACCGGTGATAGTGAATTTGATTTCAACGTTCTCAACGAACATTTTCCATTTCCCGGACATGGTCAACAACAGGTTAGATACGAAGGCGATCGCAGGTACAAGGATCAACACACCCTCTACTGATGCGAAAGACTTCAACCACTCTGGCAGAGGAGCTGACATCAAGTGGTGCGCAGCAGGTGTTGAGTAGAACACGACAACTGACCAGAAGTGCAAGTGACCAATACGGTGTGAGTAAAGCGGATTACCGGTTACTTTCGGTACGATGTAATAAGAGATCGCAGCCGCAACTGGTGTAATCCACAATCCTAATACGTTATGTGCAAACCACCAGGTAAGATACGCTTCAGTCAAACCAGTCAATTGGAAAAACTCAGGTGAGTTACCAACACTGAATACAATGATTACCATGAATGTTGCTGCACCAAAGAACCAGTTTGTTGTATATATACCCTGAGTACGGCGAGTTTTTATGGTCATTACCACGTTTAAGCATAGTGGCGACAAAATACCGAAAATGATTGCCAAATCGATTGGCCAAATCATATCGGAATATTCACGACCGGATGACATACCAAACCACAACAAGGTCAATCCCAAGCCAAGACCCAGATTCCAGATGAAGCAGTTCCAAACACCCAGCTTCTCTGACCACAATTTCGTATTACCTAATGCAGGCGTGATGTACATCATGGCCATCGCAAATGCCATTGAGATCCAGCCGACGATTACAGCCAGAACGTGTACCTGGCGCATGTGACCGAACGACAGCATTTCAATGCCTGTCACGAAATCAGGAAACGCCAACTTAGCAGCGTTGAATGAACCTAATCCAGTTCCGACAATAAACCACAGAATGGATGAAAAACCGAAAAATATCGCCGCCGAACCTGGTGGGATATCTTCGTTTTTAGCAAAAAGATATTTAAACATTTAACTACCCCTCCCCAATAATAATTCTAATTTGCACCCATTCAATCAGATCTGATTTTTCAGGCTGTCACGAGGCATTAACAAATACCAACCAAACCACATGCTTGAAAAAGCAAGTGCTATACAAAAAATTGTTGCGATCATTGACAACATGGCGTTAACCCCTTTAATAAAAAATTCAATTCCAATTAAGTCATTTACAAGAACAGCGAATTTCGACCAATGCGCGCATTGGCAGAAACTATTAGCCAGCGGCTGCCTGCCTTTCTAATTCGTTATGACGATTAACTGCAACATGAAGTGTGATATAGAAAGCTACACCGAAGATAATCATTGCCCAGTCAATGAATCCAGTAAATGTTACCGGATTATAGGCATCTCCAAACCAGCCTCCCCAGTCTTCAAACTTACCACGACCCAGGAAACACATTAAAGCAGCGCCAAACACACTGCCGTTTCCCATACCGGTAAGCATTCCTGAAACAAAAGTAAGTATAAATGGATTTTTCATCCCCTGACCTCCTCAGCAATAGCAATCTATATTTGTTATTTAATTTAGTAGACCCGCTAATATTATTTGGGTGTAGCTCTAACGGCTACTTGCATACATATTTTGCTACGAATTTGTCTGCAACTAATTATAATTCTTGCTCACTTCTACGAATTTGAATTCAATTTAACCCTACTACTGCATCCTTCGGTTAGCTCAAACTCAGCCTCGTACCCATTCATACTTCCGGGTTATATTGGGTCGAAATCGTGTCATATGTGCCACATCAGGTCAAGCCTTAATTGGGCTTTCCCTATAAATCTAAAGTGTTATCGATTTAACTATATTTTCAGATTTACATTACACAAATCGGTTGTGTCTATGTTATAACTCAGCGCAACGATAAGGTTTTCTACAGTTCTTACTATTGCCGTTTAAACAAGAAACATTGAGCTATATCAAATGAAAGAAATAATTATCCTGATCTTTGTGGCTATAAGCTCATTATTTATACTGGGTTATTCAGTTCACATGTTTATTGGAGGCCTTGTTAGCCCTGAAGCTGAAAAGGTTTCCATAGTAATAGCGTGTTCAATCGGTGCTGTTATTTTAATGCTGCTGGGACTAGATATTATTAAACAGCGTAGAAAACGCTAACCTATATTTATAAATTTTATATCGCCAGCGTCTTTGCGACCCGACGACGCCTCCGTTTTACTCCATCCTCAAATATGTGTGATTATCAGTCAGCGATTAAATTTCGTAGGTAAATCTGGTCCGTTACGTATACCTATATATAAGTATTTATAAGTAAGAATATTAATAATAACTTAATGCCTTACTAGGCAAACACTTTCAGCACACCCCCCAGTTTCTGATATTCCGTTTGGTCGTTAAACTGCCCTTTATGAAAAACATACTGACGCTTCATGCCTGATGCATCTAAGCCCGTTAATCCAAATGACTTTCCCGCGTAATCGGAAAAATAACGTACGTTTTTGATGAGTTCTACCTTGCTACCATTGCGCAGCTCCAGCAACACTCGCTGTTTATTTACGTCCAGCAACACCGGCGCATTTGGCAAAACCATCAGACGCCCCAATATACGGTGAATACCCTGGTAGAAAAAGAAGCATGCGAGGAAAAACAATAAATAGGCCAGTGCATGATTTGGCTGGTACCAGAATATAAATGCACCCACTGCCAATCCAGAAACCGTCGGAACATACATTAATGCATCCCA
>NZ_CDLKIE010000494.1:0-4080 GCF_975902315.1 Kaarinaea lacus
ATGATAAAGTTTATCCCAACCAGCAAAGTGCCGTCATAATGTACTCTCCGGTTTTTATTGAAAAACAACCCGAGCTAGCCAGGGCATTTATGATTGCCTATGTTAAAGGTATGCGCGATTACAACGACGCCTTCGAAAAGAATAAAGGCAAGGAAGATGTTATCAAGATTCTGATGAAGCACACCAAGGTCAAGGATCGTGAAACCTATGACAAGGTGGCGACTGTCGGTTTGCATCATGATGGTATGCTCAATGTGTCAACTATGAAACAGGATGCGAAATGGTTACACCAAAAGGGGTACGTAAAGCAGCAACCTGATGTTGATAACATTGCTGATTTAAGTTACGTAAAGCATGCAGTAGAGAAGCTTGGACCTTATAAATAAGGCATAAGACACACCCGCATTGCGGGTGTTTTTATTTGTAGTGATTTTGAAGAATAATAAATTAGGGCGCGTCATTGTAAGTAATCTATTGAGGTAACAATATGAGCCAAAATGTCAACGAATGGATTCAGAGAGCACGGCATGAACTTGCGGAGCTGGGTGTAGAAGGGGTAAAGGATTCGGGTATTTTACCTGAGCGTGGAAAGGGCTTTTTCCCCGTTGTCAGTTATCCGCCAATCACGATGTACAGTGATATGGACGAAAGTCACATGTTTGATAATTTCGAAGATCGGTCAGCAATTCCAATGATCGGCTATCTGCATATACCTTTCTGCCCCTCCCGTTGTACTTACTGTCACTGGATTACCAAGACAAAAAGTAAAGATGAAGTAGTAAGCCAATATATCGATTATTTGGAACGTGAGATGGTGCTTTATAAGAACAGGTTGGGCCTGGATCGCGTGCCTGTTTCCTCCGTGCTTTGGGGCGGTGGAACTCCGACCTATCCGAAACCAGCACAACTCGAGCGCCTGTTTAAAGCATACACCACACATTACGATTTAAGTCAGTGTACGCAATTCTCTGTAGAAGCTGAGCCAACTACCTTAATTGGTGAAGATGGCATAGAGCGTTTGAAAATAATGAAGGCTTATGGGGTCAACCGCGTCAGTCTTGGTGTTCAGTCTGTTGATGATGATGTGTTACCTACCATGGGCCGTGCGCATAACCACGCCGAGACACTGGAAGCCATTGAGAATATGCGCAAGCTTGGATTCGAGAATATCTATATCGATCTGATTTACGGCTATCCTGGACAGACCATCGAAAAATGGGTCGAGGATATGTTGTATGCAGCTAATATGGATGTAGATGGCTATCAATTGTATCGTTTGCGCATCAAACAATTGGGCGATCGAAAAGGCAATATCATTAACTTGCTTGAGAAAAAGCCGGAGAAATTTCATGACGCCGATGAAATTTTCATTATGAAATACATCGGCAAAATTGTGTCTGAAGAGCATGGGTTTCACGAATACCAGCGCCGGATTTTTTCCAAAAGCGACGGTATTTCATCTCATTATTTACGCGACTGGTTTCTTAATCTCTACGATGTTGCCGGTGTAGGGGTTTCTGCCTGGTCGACATTGCGTGGAGTTTTTTCCATTAACATTGGTGAAAAAGACCTGGGTAAATATTACCAGTATATTGATGATGGAAAAGTGGCGATCAATCGTGGCAAAGTGCTTACCTTTGATGATAAAGCCCGGCGCAGTTTCATGTTGCCGCTTAAGAACGATTATGTGGACAAAGCATTTTATCGGTCTCGCGTAGGTGTGGATGCCAATGAATTGTTTAAAAGCGAACTGGCGTGGATGAAACAGCTGGGCATGATCGAGGAAAATGAAGAAAAGATCTGGTTAACCAACAGAGGTGCTTTTTTTGCCGATGAGGTGACTACCCAGTTCTTCAATCCAGATTATGTAGCGTATGATGACATACGCTTCGCGCCGGGCCGGAAGCCATTATTGCAACCGCCAATACGGCAGCAAGCATCGCAATAGATAGCACATTAACTGCTAATAACAATTATAAAATATTATAAGAATTAAAAAGCGGCTCACTAAGTGCCCACGGGTACTCCAAGTGAGAGGATTATACAGTGAAAAAACTTACGTCAATAAATCCTGCAACGGAAGCAGTTTTTTATGAAATGGATTGTTGGTCTGAGTTAGAACTGCAGGAAGTTGTCCGTAGCGTCACTTCCGCTGCTCCAGTGTGGGCCGATACAAGTCTGGATAAACGTATCAATGCTATCCGTAGCAGCGGAAAGCTTCTTCAACGGCGCCGCGATGAACTGGCAATACTCATTACCAGTGAAATGGGCAAAGTCATTAGTGAGTCCTACGCTGAGATCGACAAGTGTATTTTTACCTGTGACTATTACGCCGAGCATGCGCCTGCATTTCTGGCTGACGAAGTCATTAAGAGTGATGCTTCACGGAGTTATGTGGCTCATCAACCATTGGGTAGCGTACTGGGTATCATGCCCTGGAATTTCCCGTTTTGGCAGGTATTTCGTTTTGCGGTACCCGCATTGTTGACGGGTAACAGTGTCATGTTGAAACACGCATCAAATGTATCGCAATCCGCATTGGCTGCAGAACAACTGTTGCATGACGCGGGAATACCACAGGATGTGTTTCGTAGCCTGATGATTCATTCCAGCCAACTTGAACCGTTGTATACTGATCCGCGCATCAATGGATTCGCTCTTACTGGCAGTGAGAAAACCGGGCGTATAGTTGCAAAACAGGCGGGTGCCAATTTGAAAAAAGTGGTGCTGGAGCTCGGTGGGTCCGATGCCTTTATTGTTCTGGAGGACGCGGATATTGAACAGGCTGTGAAAACAGCGGTGGCTTCCCGTTTCTTCACGTCCGGGCAAAGTTGTATCAATGCTAAACGAATCATTCTGGTTGATGATATTGTTGATAAGTTTATTCCCAGGTTCATTGACGCAGTAAAAGCAATCACACTCGGTGATCCAATGGATCCGCAGACGAAAGTTGGACCCATGGCGCGTAGCGATCTGCGCGACAAATTAAACCAACAGGTAAAGAAAAGTATCAGTATGGGTGCGGAGCCCTTTGCCGGGTGTTATCCGTTGAAACAGGAGGGCTTTTATTATCACCCATCGATACTTAACAATGTCAAAAAAGGTATGCCGGCATACGATGAAGAGTTATTCGGACCGGTTGCATCAATCATCTATGCTCAGGATGAGCAGGATGCCATTCATATTGCAAACGATTCAAAATATGGATTAGCCGGTAGTGTCTGGACACAGGATATTGCGCGTGGTGAAAAAGTGGCGCGTCAACTGTATACGGGTACGGTTTATGTCAATGGCCTGGTTAAAAGCGACCCTCGATTGCCCTTTGGTGGTGTAAAAAATTCCGGATTTGGACGGGAGCTGTGCCGCCATGGGATGCTGGAATTCGCTAATACAAAAACGGTTTGGTTGGCCTGATTTTATAGTGTCGCAGGAATTATTTCGAACGCATTAATATTTTAATTCGATACTTGTTGCACATACTGCGATTCTTCAGATTCAATCCATTCTATAAATTCATTGAGTGGCACAGGTTTGCTGATTATATAACCCTGTATAGTATGACAGCCAAAATTTTTCAGTAATTCCAGAACCTCCTGAGTTTCTACACCTTCGGCGACTACGTCAATATCCAGGGAATCTCCGAGACCAATCATAGCATCTACGATAGAAGCGTCTTCCTCATCAATCGAAATTTTATTCACGAATGAGCGGTCAATCTTGAGTTCTGAAATAGGCAAACGTCGAAGGTTTGTCAGGGTGGAGTATCCAGTGCCGAAGTCATCGACTGAAATTCGAAATCCCATTTCTGTCAGCCGCTTAAGAAGTTCGCTAGTGTTTATGGAATCGATAAACATCGCGCTTTCGGTTAGTTCCAGGATTATTTTGCTGGCATCGACTTCAGTTTGTTTCAGTAGTTCGCTAATGTCTGATTCAAATTTTGGGTCCTGTAAATAAAGTGCCGACAGGTTGATGGAAATTGTAATGTCATTACTAAATCGACCAAGTTTAGTGCTGTCAGAAAAAGCATGTTGCATAACCCATTTAGAAAGCGCCTGTATTAACCCGGAATGCTCGGCTAGC
>NZ_CDLKIE010000495.1:0-3257 GCF_975902315.1 Kaarinaea lacus
ATGCGCCTGATATTTTCTACTGTTAATTTCATGCTATGGAGTTTCTGGGAATGGGACAGATTCTTTCCCAGATGTTGCAGCAATGTCTCAGTGACCAGGAGCTTCTGAAAGAAGAATAAATGTGATGGGCAAGTGCAATCAGTAGAACCAAAATTATGCATCGGCGTTTGTGCTCCTGCTATCTTACCAACCACTGCTGCCCATTGATGTTCCTGTCGTTTTGAAGAATAACAAAAACAAACAGCTACTGGCTGAATATACGGTCGGATGTAATCGAGATGCCAATGCGGTTTCGATGACGTTTTTAAATGGTGAATGATCCTGGCGCGCACACCACCTGGCCCGAATGCACTACCTACGTAAATATAGCGCCCAACCTTACCCTCAAAGTTATGATGTTTACCGACGTTACAGACAAACGCCGTGTTTGCCTGAAAAATCAAGGCATAAGTACCCTTTTGCGATTCAAGATTCATGGCACTATTGTACACTCAGGTCAGAAAACAACGCAGCGGGTACCTATATACACAATCCGGCTATTTCGATATATTATGACAAAAATTACAACTAGATTATTTTCATCACCATGAAACCAGTCCCGTCTAGTGTCTTTGTTTATCTTCTCCTGAGTCTGGGAACATTCCCTTGTGCATTTGCACAACAATCTTCAAGCGAAGAACAACTACTGGAAAAAATGTTTGAAGAAGACTTCGAAGAAAAGGCAATGCAAGTTAACGAAGGTGAACTCGAATTTTTATCCACACCCCCTGCCGATAAACCAGTTCATACTGTGACAAACACAATTACAATATCAGATTCCAGCCTGGAAACACATTGGGTCACGCTGCATCAATGCCACAAAAACCTGGATGCGGTTGCAGAATCACAAATTGTTTATCAATACAAGCAAATGCGCAATCTGCGCATAGAACATTATTACGGGATGGAGAATGCCTGGATCGAAAATCAGTCAGTACAAATGAAAGGTATCGAAAAAGGGGCTACGTTATGCGTCCTGGCCGAAGTTCGAATTCTCACACCAAACAATAAAGGCGGCTTTGTTTTGCGCAACGGTCCTTACTTTCGGAAATTTCTAGACGGCTATTATCCCTTTCACGTTAAACTAAATATCAATTACCCGAAATCTTCTTTAACTTTAAAAACCACACATCCCAAGGAGCAAAAAGGTTTTGATGTCGAAGAAGACATTGGTAGTTTGAAGATGGATGCATGGTTCGAAGGCAAGCTGATGGTTGAAGCTCAATTTACCCAGGTGGCCAACCAGTAGCTTTCAGTCAAGCGTTGCTTTGTTTGATTTATTGCCTGTATTTCAAAGCAACCCTACTCTAAATTCAACAACGCCGTTTTGCTGGCTTCTCGAGTTCTGAATTCTTTACTTTTCGTTTCTATATACTCTTTTTCACGCACTTCCATGAACTGGCGTTCGAAACGTCTGGCCAGCTGATACCAGTGCTGCACACGATTATCCCATTGCTCGCGATTAAGGTAGGAAGTATCAAGGAAGGAACGGATCGCAATGAAATATCGCATGGAGTTTCTTTCAACTATTCCCTGTAGCCCCTTTACGTAAACGGGATTATTTGCCGCATCATAATCTGTAATGGTAAAACCAACCTTATGCCTGCCGATGGTAGCCAGGTAGCCATCCAGGGCCAGCTTCGCCATGAAGCCGTAGTGATAGGAATACTTAAAATGAATAAAACTGCTTGACTCATTAAAGGGTATGACTTCAAATGTTAAAAGATAATCCGAAGTGCCCAGTGGTCCATCTCCCGCTGTTAGATTAACGTGCAGGTAATCAGGCGATGAACTGACTTTGTTGAATTGATACTTCATTTCGTGCGCCTGATCCGGTGTTTGAAAATACCGGCGTCCAACAAAGAGCGTTAAAAACCTTTCAGAATCATTATTGCCCTTCACATTGCAACCTTTGACGTTAATATGAAGCAACACAACATCGCACCAGTGATCAGGTGAATCCAGGCCCGCTACGACCGAATCGAACTTATGTTCTACCAGCGCAAACACCTCGCCTGTGGCATTGTCTTCCTCAAAGTTTGACTGGATATAAACGGGAGCGCCATATTGATTGGACTCCAGCGAGCCCTTTATTGTCTGGTATTGAGAAAGTAAAGCCTCATAACCATTAACTGCTTTTGTACTTTCAGCAAAAGAGTGAAACGGAAAGATAACGACTAGTAAGGTGGCAAAAAGAAAGACTCTGCAATCTATGTTAAACATGAAATGAAACCTATGGTGTTCCCTGGCAAGACTTTGTTAGACACTTGCGTAGCTTAAAGTTCTTTATACGCTTTGTCTGCCCCGAATTCATGGACCTTCCTGGTAAAATTATTAAAAAATGAGACAAATATCTCACTTGATCAAATTTTGATCGAATATTATACTATGTTCATTAGTTAAACAATAACAATAATACACTCTAATAATCAATAAGATATATACGCTATGGGGTCACAAAAATGACGGAAAAAATGAATGAAGATGGCATGTCGCAAGACAGCGCCAGTAATAAGGTATGCCAGCTACCTGAACGCCAGGCTGGACAATTTAGCACAATTCAAAACTCTGGCATCATCGTAGACGTGGAAGTTCGGATGGAAGATCCGGTGGATTCGCAAATCATCCGCAATTTTATGGGTGAATTCGAGCTAGCTCGGAAAAATCGCTCAGCCTAGTCGCTCGCCGAACCTTTATCAACAAAATCTATCAACAGAATCGCAAATGAAAAACGACTCCATGATAAATATCATGGAGTCGTTTGATGTTAGCAACGACCGAGTCAGTTCAAATACGTTTTACGGTATCACACCGTATAATCTTCTACCTCGCCATAGTAACAAGTCCCATGAGCATCGCACTCGCCAAAGCACTTCATAATCGTGAAGCGACAAACACTTAACAAACACTAAACAAACACCTGGATACCCGAATAACCTGGCTGGAGATTTCGACAGGTAAAAATAGGTAAAAGGAACAGGAGAAAATGTGAAATATTTACCTACTATTAACGAAATCGTGGGAGTATATTGACCACTCTAGTTAATGCTTCTTATCAGTACTCCTCGTCCTTGGCGAACCACCTTATGGCGGTTCGCCTTTTATTTTACGGCAATAGGCTTTCTCACTTATGTCACAATTTGCTGTGCAAATTAGCCTAAATAGATTCTAAAACCACAATCAGAATATTAACCCAACATAGAGTCCTAAGCTGTCTG
>NZ_CDLKIE010000496.1:0-6334 GCF_975902315.1 Kaarinaea lacus
CGCCACCAATTTTAACGCCCGGGGCTGTGTCTTCATTGATGAAATGCAAGGGAACATGCATATGGAGTTTTTCAGTGGCGCTAACGCGCTGAAAATCAATATGCAAAATTTTTGGTTTGCCAGGGTGTCGCTGCACATCTTTTAACACCGCTTTTTCTTCTTTGCCGTCTACACTCAAGTTAAGAATGTGAGAATAGAATGCCTCATGTTCAAGATGGTGAAACATCTCGTCATGACCCATTGTTAAAGATACGGCGTCTTTACCAGCACCATAAAGCACACCAGGAATTTTACCCGCATGACGTAGGCGGCGGCTCGCACCCTTCCCTACATCTTTGCGAGTTTCTGCAGTTACATTAAAATCTTCACTCATAGTTATAACTCCAACTCACAATATTGATAGTGTTAAGTATGAACATTTGCCTTTGCGACCAAGGTCAAATGCATTCCTTAGTAATGCCAGCTAACTGTTAGCAAATAACGAGTTAGTCTGGCTACCAGTAATCCGCGCAATTCACGGTTTAATCCATGAACAACGAGCTTACAGATTCTTCATTGCTGATTCGACGCATCGTTTCAGCCAATAATTCCGCGATACTCAGTTGACGTATCTTTTTGCATTTACTTGCTTCATCGGACAATGGTATGGAATCGGTCACCACTATTTCGTCCAGTTGCGAATTCATGATGTTATCGACAGCCTTGCCAGATAACACGGCATGTGTACAGTAAGCAACAACCTTCTCTGCACCATGATCCTTCAATGCGTCTGCCGCCTGACACAGGGTACCGGCAGTATCTACCAGGTCATCAATTAATACACATTGCCGGCCTTTGACATCACCAATGATATTCATGACTTTCGCTTCGTTGGGACGTGGCCGACGTTTGTCAATGATCGCCAGGTCGGCATCATCCAGACGTTTCGCTAACGCCCTGGCGCGAACGACCCCGCCTACATCGGGTGATACAACCATCAGGTTTGGATATTCCTGGCGCCATACATCCCCCAGCAATATGGGCGATGCATAAATATTGTCGAGCGGTTTGTCAAAAAATCCCTGAATCTGGTCCGAGTGCAAATCTACCGTCAAAATCCGATCTGCGCCCGCCACCTCTATCATGTTGGCTACCACTTTTGCTGTCAGCGGTACCCTTGCCGAGCGTGGTCGACGATCCTGTCGTGAATAGCCGAAATACGGCACCACCGCGGTAATTCGTGCTGCCGATGCGCGCCTTACCGCATCGATCATCACCACTAATTCCATCAAGTTGTCGTTAGTGGGTTTGCAAGTAGGTTGAATAACGAAAACATCGCGACCGCGCACGTTCTCCATAATTTCAACCTGAATCTCGCCATCGCTGAAACAACCGACAATGGCTTTGCCAAGAGAAAGGTCGAGGTACTTACAGACGGCCCCGGCTAACTGCGGATTCGCATTCCCTGTAAACACCATCATCCGGCTATCGGACACTGTGAAACCCCTCTTCCGCTATCATTGGTGTTAAAAAAACCCAACGTTCTCGCCGCTGGGTCTTACTTTTACATTACATCAAAATAAAATGGCTGGGCCGCCAGGATTCGAACCTGGGAATGCTGGGATCAAAACCCAGTGCCTTACCGCTTGGCGACGGCCCAATAGTTAAAATCTACTTTTGCGTGGTCCCGCTCTTCAATTGCTGTGCCAGTGGGGACACGTTACATGCCCTGGCAATTATCACCTGCCAGTCGCTGGCTGTCTGTTGTTCAGCCAACGCTGCGACACGTTTTGCGCTGGCTTCGTCCGGGTAAGATGCGAACACGCAACTGCCGGTTCCGGTCATCATGGGCGCTTGTTTGCTTTTAATATCCTGCTCAGACAACCACTTAAGGGCAAAATTCACTGCAGAGTAACGACGCCGAACAATGGGCTCAAACACGTTTATTGTGCCACCCTCAAAGTAATCGCGTATTTTGATGGGTCGGGCATCACGTGTCAATTCTGGATCAGCAAAAAGTTCTGGAGTAGGCACGGTAACTCCCGGAAATAGCACCACGTACCAGGGCTCTGGCAGTTCTACTGGCTGCAATTTTTCACCGATTCCTTCTGCCCAGGCTGATTGGCCATAAATAAATATCGGTATATCGGCACCCAATGAGCTGCCAAGATCGATTAACTCGGCTTGTGACAAGTTTACGCTCCACAGTTCATTCAGTGCGACCAAGGTCGTTGCCGCATCGGAGCTGCCGCCTCCGAGGCCTCCCCCCATGGGGAGATTTTTTTCGATACTGATATCAACGCCTAATGAGCAGCCGGTGTGCTCCTGCAACAACCTGGCTGCGCGAACCGTCAAATCCTGCTGGGGATCAACATCCTCAATCTCTGTTGTTCGGTTTATCTGCCCGTCATTGCGCACCTGGAACTGTAGGTAATCACAAACATCCAGAAACTGAAACAAGGTCTGTAAATTATGGTAACCGTCATCACGACGACCGGTAATATGCAAAAACAAATTGAGTTTTGCCGGTGCGGGCCAAATGTTTGAGGAAGTCACGTTTAGATTATAAATGTTCTGGAATGATTCACCTGATACAGGTTTAGCTCACTGTCCATTGTGTAACGATCAGGCGCACTTTCATATCCTGGTGTTGAATCACTATTTTACGCGGAAAATAATAGTCATCATACTGTTGATAACGTTTATATTGTATATGCCAGTCATTTTGCTGGAGGCCCTGAATCAAGCCTTGTTGATCCAGCGTAGTTTTCACCGGTAGCTCCGGATCGGGTAAACCGCGAATCCAGTACCATAAACTTTCTATAGGCAGTTCCCAGTTGGTTTCCTGGCGTAACAGTGTTTCGGCATCCCTGGCTTGATATGACTTGCCGTTTGCCATCCGCAGCTCAACACCATTATCGCCACCAAATAATTGCATGGCACCCTGACCGGACGGTGCACTAAACTGAATGAAATAATCTGAAGCGGCATTTTGTTCCCAATATAACTGGCCACTCCAGGCTTCTTCTTCGGTGACCAGTGAAATACGTCCATCTAGTTGCCAGCTCGTCAAGGCAGCCAGCTGCGACTCACGTAATTGGACCGTACTCCTGGCCTGATCCATCGCTGGTTCAGGCTCCACAGGCAAACTCTCACATGCAGATAAAATACAACACAATAAAATACTGGCGAAAAGCAGCTTATAACGCATCGTTAGGCAAGATAACCAGGGAAATAGCATGGAGTACACGTTACGTGTTAACCATCAGGTTAATTACGAAGTTTAAAATCGTTCAATTGGATAGATGAGGACGCTGAAACCTACATTCCAAATCGCTGCATGACATCTATCAGGATTTTGTCGTCGGGATTGTCTTTTAGGGAATTTTCCCATATTTCCAATGCGCCTTTCTTGTCACCACTAACCCATAACACTTCACCAAGATGAGCGGCAATCTCAGGATCTTTGGATAACTCACTGGCTCGACGCAGATGTTTAATGGCCTTATTATAATTACCTAAGCGATAGTGAACCCAACCCATACTATCAACAACCGCCGCATCGTCCGGTTCCAGCTCAATGGCCCGCTGGATGTACTGCAGCGCTTCTTCGTATCGGTTGGTTCGATCTGCCAGGGTATAACCCAATGCGTTTAGCACCTGGGCATTGGTGGGCTCCTGCTCCAGGATGGTTTGCAAGTCACTTTCCACCAAATCCAGTTCGCCCAGTTTTTCTGCAACTAATGCCCTCGCATACCGTACGCTGGTTTCGTTGGGCATGGAATTTAATACCCTGGTATAAAACTCTTTGGCATCCGGATAACGCTGCGCTTCACGTAATAGATCACCTTCCAGTAAAATTATCTGCAACCGCTGCTTGGCGCTGTTAACCCGGACTGTTCGCAATTGCTCAATGGCCGCATCGTAATTCTGCTCTTCCGCTAGAATGGAAACCATTCGAAGCTGCGCGCTGAAATAAAATTCACCATGGCGTACGAAGGAATAACGATTCATCGCAGCCTTCGGATCATTCCGCTGTTCCGCTACCTGGCCGAGGTAATAGTTAGTTTCCTGGACACGCTTTCCGAGTTTCAATACTTTCTCAAGGTAGGTTTGCGCATCATCCAGCTTCTTCAGTTGCAACGCCAGCACGCCTGCGTAGTAATTGATTTCCGCATTGCGCTCATCGATCTCGGCGAGGCGAATAAATTCAGTTAGCGCTTTGTCCAGTTGACGAGCTTCCGTCAACATTCGAGCATAGGTCAAACCAATATCCAGGTTATCCGACATATCACCATCGAGAACTTCTTCAAGGTAATTTAGTGCTTCTGCACGCGCGCCTTGCATTGCCAGAATCCTTGCTCTCAGTATGATCGCGCTGGACCAGTTGGGTTTGACTTTGAGAGCCTCATCTAAAGTATTTAAGGCCATTTCAAAACGCGCCTGGCGCATGGCAAGATGGGCCTGGGCAAACAATGCATAGGGATCATCCTGGCGGCTTTCCACCAGCTTATCCATCACGCCCATGGCAAGTTCACGATCGGGTTCCCTGGCAAGCTGAGACGCAATCACCGAAAATCCATGCCCGGGTTTTGTCTCATCATGCAATAAAGTTAGCATCTGCTCATACTGTGCTACCGCGTCGGCCGGCCTGGCCAGTCGCAAATACACCGAAGCCAGGCTGCGTCGGGCATCTGCATTATCGGGTTCTACGTCTACCCAGAATCTGGACGCTTCCAGGGCTTTATCAAATTCCTTGGCGTATATGGAAATTTGCGTAGCGCGTTCAGCAACTCTAGGATCGCGGGTCTCTTCAGCAACATCTATATAGTTGTCTATTGCTAAATTCAGCTCACCACGCTGGCCTGCAATTTCTGCCACCAGTAATTTATAAATAAGATGGGGTGGAACATCGGTTTCCAACTCGTCGACGAAATTATCGCCAGGAGGAAAACCCGCATCCGACACTGAAGGATCTGCGGCTTCATCACCGACTGTGGCCGAATCAGTATCACTACCGGAATTGACAGATGGCGTAGAGGTGTCGGCCTGGTCGGGCATCACAGTACACGCCTGTGCCGCAAAAATTATTAATAAACTGATGCCTAAATATCGAATTACCTTCATTTATCTCGCACTCCCGCCGACATATATTTCCAAATCATCGTCCAATCTACCGTCCTCCTGAACCGAGGCGACCGAATAAAATCTTTTATACATCATTTTGAACAACAATATATACTAGTAAGTCAAACTTTTTGTAGGATTCAAGTACTTGTATTCCATGAGTATATCGATCAAAATTTAGTGACTATCTTTGTTCAGTTTAGCGTATGTCCATATTAGCATTCGGAATTAACCACAAAACGGCACCCGTCGATATTCGAGAGCGCGTTGCCTTTGAGCCAGGGGAAATTTGCCATGCGCTCAAGGACTTAGTATCGCAGCCGGCCATCAATGAAGCGGCGATTATATCGACTTGTAATCGCACAGAGCTCTATTGCGGCCTGGAAAAAAATGACCTCGCCATGATCGTCAACTGGCTGCGTAAATACCATGAGCTCGGTGAGCGTGATATCCAGCCTTATGTTTATGCCCATCCCGACCACGATGCCGTGCGCCATCTGCTACGCGTCGCCAGCGGTCTGGATTCCATGGTACTCGGTGAACCCCAGATACTGGGCCAAATGAAAGATGCCTATTCTGCAGCCAACGAGGCCGGTACCCTGGGTGGTTTGTTAGACCGCCTTTTTCAGCATACATTCGCTGTCGCCAAGCAAGTTCGTACAGATACTCAAATCGGCGCGAGCCCAGTTTCTGTCGCTTTTGCCGCAGTTAGCCTGTCAAAACAGATTTTCAGTGAACTGAGTAACCACACTGCACTATTAATCGGGGCCGGAGAAACCATTGAATTAGCCGCTCGCCACCTTCACGAATCCGGTATTGGCCGCATGATTATTGCCAACCGTACTATTGAACGGGCACATAACCTGGCGGCGGAATTTAACGCTTACGCGATCTCGCTGCCTGACATTCCAGGTCATCTGGCGGAAGCGGATATCGTCATTTCATCAACCGCCAGTCCTTTACCTATCTTAGGTAAAGGATCCGTCGAAAGCGCGCTCAAAGTGCGCAAACATCGTCCCATTCTCATGATCGATATTGCCGTACCTCGCGATATCGAATCCGAGGTGGGTGATCTGGACGACGTATACCTGTATACCGTGGATGATATGCAAGAAATCATCCAGGAGGGTTTGCGTTCACGTCAGGAAGCGGCCGAACAAGCTGAAGAAATAATTGATACCCAGGTTTCCCATTTTATGAACTGGTTACAATCCCTGGGCGCGGTAAC
>NZ_CDLKIE010000497.1:0-6711 GCF_975902315.1 Kaarinaea lacus
CGGTCGGGCGACGCCCGCGCCGCCCCTGGAAACATCGCTAATGGTTACTAAAATTATATCGCCAGCTTTCATGCTTCGAATAATACTGGATTCTGTAGTTGACTGGAATGTATGATTACTAATGTTCACATTCGGAATTTTATTTTTTTTAAACAAGAGAAATAAATAAAAGTGTTAGTTGTTATCGTGCAAATGGCGGGACTGATTCTTTGCGGCATTGTGTGGCGCATGGTAAAGCCGGCTGGGCTGGAACATGGGCAAACGCGAAAAGTGCTTACCACGCTGGTTTATTATCTGCTACTGCCGGCATTGGTGCTCTCCGTATTGTGGAATGCGAAACTGGGAGAAAATTCGCTCTACATTGTGATTGCCGCCGCTGCAGGCGTGTTGTCAGGTCTGATACTGGCGTTTTTTTCCTGCCGATTTTGCAAATCACAATCGGCGGTAGCCGGTGCAATCATATTGGCAGTGGCTTTCCCCAATGCGACTTATCTGGGATTACCCGTACTGGAAGCTACCTTTGGAGACTGGGGGCGAAGTGTCGCTATTCAGTATGATCTGTTCGCCTGTACACCTCTACTATTCACTGTAGGAATTTTAATCGCAGCCCATTTTGGAACGGTTGAAAATCAACGGGTGAATGTTGCACAGGAGTTGATGAAAATCCCCGCGCTATGGGCAGCGTTGCTGGCTGTCATATTAAATGTGCTTAACGTGCCAATGCCGGAGGTAATAGGCGGACTGTTAACAATGCTGGAGCGCGGTGTGGTGCCGTTGATGCTTTTTTCCCTGGGCTTGAGCCTCGAATGGAATCGTAACAGTCTTGGTTACTTGCGACCCCTGGCTCCGGTGATTGCCCTGAGAATGTTTGTGATTCCAGCCATTGTGTTGTTGGTGGTAAACTGGCTCGGTATGGAAGGGGAGTTGCGTGCGGCTGTGGTAATGGAGGCAGCCATGCCCAGCATGGTCATTGGTATTGTTATCTGTGACCGTTTTAATCTTGATGTTGGAATGTATGCTACTGCCGTGACAATAACCACGGTAACCAGTATGTTGACTTTACCTCTGTGGTATCAGTGGTTAATGTAGAAAATAAAATAAATTGTCGTATTAAGTGATCAAAGCGCTGGAAATAACCAGTTTGTCGTTTTCATAAACCAGTTTAAGTTGAATTAACATATCATCTGCGGTTTTTTCATATTGAGCAGACCAGAGAACAAGCGCGGTTTTGTTTTTTCTTAGCACGCCTAATGGCTGTCTTGATACGCATTTTCCGCGCACCTGTTGCAGTCCAATCGTTTGTTCCATGAACAGGTCATGGGGCATCACGGTTCTCATGCTATGGGAAAAATCACGGGTGAATTTTTCATAGTTCAGTGCATTAGCGCCATCCAGCAGGTTCTGTAGTAGCGGTTCTGCGAGCTCAATAATCTGTTCATCCGTTTTTTCAACGATCGATTTTGTTGTCATAAAATACCTAGACTATTATTTACATGACAATTATTAACATGACTATGAGACTAATATAGTCATTCACTATTCAGAAAGTATAGATCAGAATGAACAGTATACTCGTCACTGGAAGCAATCGCGGCCTGGGCCTGGAATGGGTCAGGCAATATGCCCGAGAAAATTGGCGTGTCTACGCGACCTGCCGATACCCGGACCAGGCGGATGAATTACAGGAACTGGCAGATCAACAGGACAATGTGACGCTTCATCGTCTGGATGTTACAGACGCCGAACAGTTAACGGTCCTGTGTCATGAGCTGGGTGATGTGGCGATTGACGTATTGGTTAACAATGCGGGTGTCTATCACGAACAGTGGGGAAAGGACCCACTGGGTCAAATCAAGTATGAGGACTGGCAGCATACTTTTGATGTCAACACACTGGGTCCTATGCGGGTGAGCGAGGCACTTGTTGAACATGTGGCGCGTAGTCAAATTCGTCTGATAGTTGCGATTACCAGCCATATGGGGAGCATTGCGGATATTACCAGTGCCCGGGACTATGCCTATCGATCCAGCAAGGCAGCTATCAATGCTGCAATGAAAGGTTTGTCTATTGAAGCAGTTGATCGGAAAGTTGGTGTGTTATTATTGCATCCGGGCTGGGTGCGTACCCGCATGGGTGGCGATTCTGCACCACTGTCGACACAAGAAAGCGTCAACGGTATGCGGCAACGGGTAGAAAGTTTTGATATATCCCAGTCAGGTTGTTTTTTACGTTACGATGGAACAATAATGCCCTGGTAACTCGAGTAGTTACTGAAGTTTAGTCGATGACAGTTTTGAGAATAAGCTAAAGTAGAATGCAGCGCCACTGTCAGGTTGGACTTCAGCCCAGATCTGACCGCCATGTCTTTGTACAATACGTTGTACTGTTGCTAGCCCAATGCCAGTACCGTCAAATTCGTCGGCATGCAGCCGTTGAAATGGCATAAAAACTTTTTCTTTATGCTGTACGTCAAAATAATATTGGGGAGAATAATAAAATTAGTAAAGACACTCCTTGGTAATCTAATGACTAAGTATTAATATATTTCTCGTCAAATTCTTCAATGATTCGTAGGAACGGCTCCGGTAAATATTCTGTGGCTTCTGTAATGAGTTCAACTGGAATAAATTCGTAATAAGCCTGGGCGATGCCACCGGCGATGCAGGCCATGGTGTCGGCGTCACCGCCGAGTGAGATGGCATTACGAATGGCATCTTCGTAGTCAGTAGAATACAGAAAAGCGATAATGGATTCAGGCACCGATCCCTGGCAGGAGAGGGTATACATATAATTGTCGCGAATATCATCGAGCTGACGACTTAAATCATACTGAAAAAACTTTTCAATTTGATCTTTGATTTCTTCTTTTTCATGACCAGTGCGCGCGAGATAAACTGCTAAGGCGGTCGCTTCGGCGCCTTTAATACCTTCGGGATGATTGTGGGTAATTGTTGCGCTTTTACGCGCCTCTTCAAGCACTTCGATATTGGAATTAAATGCAAAGCCAATAGGGCTGACGCGCATCGCTGATCCATTACCCCAGCTGTTATAGGGCTGGTGATGAGATGCCGCTAACCATTGGGAAAATGATCGGCCATAACCGGCGTTAGGGTAGTTTTTGCCATATTTTAATATAGATTTTTCATAGTCCTTGTGGTGCAGGATGGCATCGGCAACTGCGACAGTTAATACTGTATCATCGGTGTACGTGGTACCCGGGATAAACATATCAAAATCTTTGGTTTTAACAGGCCGGCCTTCGTAAACTGAGCCAATGATGTCGCCTACAATTGCGCCTAACATATATAGATCCTGTGATTTAATTTGAATTGTCTATTAGCGCTATTATTTTACAGAAATGGGGGTAAGGTAATTGACCTGTAGCAAACTTTTCTTCATTCAGGCAAAGAACTGATGGTTTAATAGCAGTTGGCAAAACGGATCAATTATGTTTGAATTTCTGATCATTTATTCAACTTACGGGTGAAGCAGTGGATAAACGACAAAGACATAATCTGTTATTAATTCTGGCAATTGTAATCCTGTTGATCGGGGTTGCATCACAGGTGTACCTGATGGTCGAGTCTGGTGAAAATCCAGTCAACCAACCGGCAACTGAATCAACTATCCAGAACTAATAAACGCTAAACATATTGTAATCATTGTGAGGTATCAATGAAAACCAATGAATTGAAAAAAGGCATGGTCGTACAAATTGATGGGCAGAACATTTTAATTAAGCACGTGCAGGTACAGTCGCCTTCTTCGCGGAGTGGCAGTACCTTATACAAAGTTACCGGGCGTAATGTTGTTTCTAAACAGAAGTTTGAAAAAACCTATAAGGGTGATGAAAACGTGGACTCGGTGGATTTTACACGCCGCGCGGTACAACTATTATATCGAGATGCCGAGGGTTGCACCTTTATGGATAGCGAAACATATGAGCAATATGTCGTATCCGAAGAAGACCTGGAAGAAGAACTGCCCTACATCGTTGATGGTCAGGAAGGAATTAGTGCATTGATTGCAGATAATGCTTTATTGGGTATTGAGTTGCCAGCGACAGTCAATCTGGAAATTAGCGAGTGCTCGCCGGGTATCAAGGGAGCCTCCGCTTCGGCGCGTACCAAGCCTGCCACTTTGAGTACCGGGCTGGTGGTGCAGGTACCGGAATACTTAACACCGGGGGAAACGATCAAGGTTAATACGGACACCGGTGAATACATGTCACGCGCTTGATCATGACAGACACTGCAGCGGATAAAATACTGTTTTATTTTGCCGATCCCATGTGTTCCTGGTGCTGGGGATTCGCGCCAGTCATCGAGTCAATTAAACAGAAATTTGCGGATGATTTGAAGATTGCGTTAATTCTAGGTGGATTAAGGCCAGGATCCACTGAACCGATGGACGAAAAATCCCGTGAAGATATTTTACATCACTGGCATGAAGTACATAAGCGCACTGGGCAATCTTTTCTGTTCGATGGCGCCATGCCAGAAGGATTTATTTATGATACGGAGCCTCCCAGTCGGGCGGTGGTCGCGATGGGGGAATTAAATTCCGACATGGTGCTACCTTATTTTAAATCAATTCAGGCGGCATTTTATTCTCAGGGCAGGGATGTTACGCAGCCCGACACTTTAAGTGAATTGGCGGTTTTGTTCGAAGTAGATGCTTCCAAATTCGAACAGAAACTGGAGGAAGAAGTCGTCAAACAAAAAACCCTGGCACATTTTCATAGAGCCAGGCAGTTTGGCGTTCGGGGATTTCCAACGCTGGTTTTACAGAATAATGAGGGTTATACCTTGCTCACTCATGGTTATCAGCCATTCGAATTCCTTGATCCTCAGATTACTGCCTGGTTGGGGTAAATCAGCAAACTTTAACGAGGTTCGATGGCTAAGAACCTGCAAATAGCCGTTGCCACCAGCGTCTTCGGTTTTGTGGAAGGAAAGTGGTTTCATTTAATTCTTTCGGTGGTATCCGGGTAATCGTCCAGCCCGCCAGTGGGGGGCTGTCACTGAATCCGCAGACGACGCCCAGGTTGTTAGGATCGTAAATTTTAATAAACCTGGGATCGGTTTTATCATCCACATAGACAATACCACAGTACTCTTCTTCATGTTCCTTACGCAGAAGAACATCGATTTCACGAATAAAATGTTTGAAATGCTCACTGGATACCGGCGCGTCTGGTACTGGTTCTCCGATCGCATATATGTACCAGCTGTCATCGGCTTTGCTTTTCAGTGTTTCCCAAAACGTATCAAGATCCTGCCATAGCCGAATGCCCACAAAACTCCCGCGATAGGCACGTAAAAAGGGATCAGTTACTGAGTCATTCATGCTACTTATTTATTTATTTATAACTTTCCAGAGATAGCTGTTGTTACAAAACAATCGTTACAAAACATATGTAGAAAAACATTTTGGTAGAACATTTGTGATAGCGCTTTTGTTAAAAAAGTAGATGACTTTACCCAGGGGGAAGATCTAGTATCGAGTGTTCCAACACCCGGAATTCGATTGTGTAACCTGCCAGTTCACCATGGTGCTCAGCCAATTGGTCAATATTACTCAATAATATCTCCCAGTATTTTGCTAAGGATCAGCGGACTTGGCTGGAATACCAGCTGCTACGCTCGTTGGAACAATCTTAGTTCATTTACCGGTATTGCCCAGAGTTTCACAGTGACACAGGTCAAGCGCCTCTAAATTAGATGCCAACGCATGCTCGCGGCAAAACCTGATTTAATTTTAGCCTAACTGGCTGGCCTGTTAATTTGATAATTTTAACTGCTTTTCAGGATTTGATTTCTTCAAACGATTCTTCCCAATCTTCCCTGGAAGTATCCGTTATTTCGGTACCATAGTCGTCAATTTCTCCAACATCGTACGGGCCACTGAAATTTTCCGGCTCTTCTGCCAGCTCAATATCCAGGTCTTTCCATTGGCTTAATTCTGTTTCATCGAGGTCACCGTCAATATTCTGGATTTCCACCACCTTATTCATTTCATCAATAGCCACAACTCTGAAAAGCTGGCCTTTATCAAGATGTTGATACCAGTTACCAACAATGGGGTCTGTGTCGTTACTCATGGTGAATCACCTCCATTTCACAGTTTACTATAAACATTATTTTCCATTCTGAGCATAGTTCTTTGATATTAGTCATGTCACCCGGAGATACATTTGGCTTTCAATTGCTTGCTGTGGTGACATATCAATGTAGCGGACTATATTCATTAGACCAGTAAATTTGCAATTTGTGAGGGAATTTTGGTAGATATGGCAGAATTACCGACGTCCAGTATTGAGTTCTGGCTTGAACAAGCCAAAGAATTAAAAAGCGCAGCGGATTTTTGCTGGACACTTGATGCAACAGTTCAATATGAGTCAGTTGAAGCCAAACTGCAAGGCCTGGCAACTTCTTTGCTGGAAGCTTCCGAAGATGTCGATGCAGAGTTGAAATGGCTTTACGGTAATTTGATGGCTTTTGCGATTCAGTATCTTGCAATCGGGATTCTAATTCATAAATCACCGCAACGCTTTTTGCATGAATATCCCGGGAATCGAATCATTAAACTGGTTGAAGAGTGCGGTATTGTCCTAAATTCAATACAAAAAACGTTTTTGAAACAGGTTGAGAACACGTTCCAGTGGGGTGAAAAATTTCCACAATGGAATGTCTCGGTTTCACGTGATCA
>NZ_CDLKIE010000498.1:0-6393 GCF_975902315.1 Kaarinaea lacus
CTGGAAATTCCCACTTCCTGGTGGGAAAGCGATAAAAAACTGGCACCACTCGGCAAAGTACATGGAATTGAATATATACGACAGGCCCAGGAACAAGGTAAGGGAGTATTGCTATTAAGTGCTCACTTTACCAGCCTTGAAATCGGTTGCCGTTTTTTAGCCATGCAGATTCCAACATATAATATGTATAAATTGCATCGCAATGAATTATTCGAGCGGGTTATGAAAGCAAGTCGTGAAAAGCATGCCAAAGGATTGATTGAACGACGCGATGTTCGCAGCTTTATTCGTGCATTAAGAAAAGGCGAGGTGTGCTGGTATGCGCCGGACCAGGACTTTGGTACGCAAAACAGTGTCTTTGCACCGTTTATGGGTGTTGAAACATCAACATTAACCGCAACGTCCCGCCTTGCCAAAATGGGTAAAGCCGTGGTTATTCCGTTTTTTCCTCGTCGACGCAGAAACGAAATTGGCTATGACGTGTTTATCCTCCCCCCTTTGGAGAACTTCCCCAGCGGTGATGATGTTAAGGATGCCAAACTGGTTAATGAACTGATTGCAGAACAAATCGAACTGGCTCCGGAACAATACCTGTGGGGACACAGACGTTTTAAAACGCGACCTGAAGGCGAACCCGATGTTTACGGGAAAAAAGGCGCACGTTAACAACTAATCTCCACCTGTTATCAATCCACCGTACCAATCTAGTTTTTTACTGTCTCGACCCGATCCGCATTGGCGTTGCTGGACTTGAAAAATAGCAACATCAGCAGTGGCAGCAGAAATACTACCCTCCAATGGACATAAGCAATATTGGCATAAAATAAGTTGCCTATGGCCAGCCCTAAAAACATCGGCATCGCGCCTGACACCACCAATATAGGGGCAGGCTTTTGCTGGAAGTTCCCCAGCTGAACGATACTCCAGCCAAGGCACAAGCCTACTAGCGCGCTATGCATATAATGTAATACATAGGCCGGCCAAATAACTGCAACAATGAAGTTCCCTATTGCGATGATGACAATCATCCAGTAGTTTCTGGCGATCGAATTAAATGCCAGCCAACTACCCAACGCTCCCGCAATAAATGCAGCAGCCAGATGCCATGCCCATCCGGTATTTACCTGGTAATCCCACAACACCAATCCCAGATCCAGTGACAGCAAAAACACCAGGTATTTTACCGGCCTTGCTACTGGATTTTTTTTATACTGCAATAATTGCAGCTCACTGGATCCGGCAACAGGCCAAAGACAGGCAACCGCCATAATTGCGGCCATTATAAATAGCGAGCTCATGGGATAATAGAATGCCAACAACCAGGCTATCCCCAGCACCAGCCATGCGCCCGTACTAGCCTTGCGATGATCTCCCTGCCAGGCAGACAAGCGTATACTGGCCATTATACTGGCCAGGTAAGATAAGATACCTGATACCACCAACATGACAGATTGTGTCAGTGAGTGTTCATCCCAGAAGGCAAAATGGAGTTTTTGATAAACAAACAGTACAAGGATTGCACCCAGCATTAACAAACTGGTCGCTATCGTCCGGGAAGACAATGGCCTGACCAGCTTCGCTGTAAACCAGTGCAACACAGGCAGCAATAATAACGGGACTAAAAACAGTTTTCCGGCGAGTTCATCAAAATCCGACCCATAAACAACCAGCCCCAGCGCAATGGATACGCAATATAGAAACGGGAATTGATAGAGTAAAAGATAATGGATCATATCCGGGATTTTTCACTGGTTAACTGTATTCGCTGCTCCGACCTGGCAGCAAGCGGAAACTCGATGTCATAGTAACTGTGATTTTCATCGTTGAAACGATTCACCAGTTTCCCGTAATCCGGCTTTAGATCGGTCACGATTCCCGGGACCTTGATTTGAATCCTGGCATTCGCAAATGACTCGTGCAATTCATTCTGAATCAAAACGCTGGTGTCATCTTGCTGCACACTGCTTATCTTACCCATTGGGATAGAACTGGTGGCATCTCTGTCCCCATCACCATTCATGTCATAGGTATAAGACACTAATTTTCCACTATCCAGATAAATTAATCGATAGCCATGATGCAAAGGAGAACTGGAATATTTTTCGCGTAAATCAGCACCTGCGGCAGTGGTCACTACATAGGGTATCCCGGGAAAATCCCAGGTGTCGCGACGGTCATTACCTCTTTCATCGTAAACCGCATCACCGTGCCAATGGCCCGACAACACAATAGGCACCTGCATTTCCCTGAAAGCCTGCACCATATCCGTTACATGAATTGCTACATAACCCCGCAAATCCGGGCGATGATGCATAGGGTGATGCAACTGCACGATGGGGGTTCGCCCTTCCAGTTTATTTAATTCATCTTCCAGCCAGCGAAATTGCGCTTCTGTTAACTGATCTCGGCCATGGCCCGAGTTCAAGCCAATAATCTGATAGTTGCCATACCGTACTGAATGATAGGGTTCGCCCAATAAGGTCAGATACCCTGCCCAACCCTCATACTCATGATTACCAGGCGCAGCAATCACTGGCGCATTGATTTTTTCCATTGCCGCAATCAAGCGATAATACTGATCCCATGAACCGCCATAGGCGATGTCACCGGTCATCAACACCAGGTGTGGATTGATGATATTGATTTCGTCAATAATCTGTTGCAGGCGTTGATCGCCATCACCGCGACCCAGGGTAGGCAAATCAGCCATTTGCACAATAGACACTTGCTCCGGAAATTCTGTCACTACATGAACTGCTTTAGGTCGGACAATTTCATTTTCGCCATCTGAAACAATGAGCGAATAACTCGCGGCGATAACAGAATCTGGAATTTCAACAGACAGGGACTGTTTGTTAAAATCTGTCTTTTGCCCTGTTACGTTCAGGGGAATCTGTTGCTCACGCAATGCAAGCGAAACCTGCCATTGAGGTTGCCAGAAAGGCAGCGTCGAAGTAATACCAAGATCAATTGTCGAACCCGCTTTGACAATGACCGGCATACCGATACGAGGAGCCACTACATCAAAGCGCGCTGGCAACATTATCCATAGCATCATTATTGCAATAATGACAACTGAAAGAAAAATTCTTACCGGGAATGGCATGAAGGTATCTAGATACGCGAATTGTGATAACGCATATAGCGCGTGGTTTCAAATATTGCCCGAGTCAATTGTTCAAACTCAGTCGCCTTTTCGGTAAATTGACTCATGACGTTGTCACGTGGAGTGCCAGATTGCATATCATGCAACACCTTGTTACTTCCATCATCATTCATCAAAAAATAATAACGTTCATCGAGAAGACCAATACGTAATCCCTGCCCGTGTGTAACGGTGAAGGCGTAACGTGCGTCATCATATCGCTCATCAAAAAGATCTCGCCCCATGGTGGTATTCACATAGCCATTGGCAGCAAGGCCAGCGATAGTCGGCAATACATCAACTTCACTAGCGACCTTGTTGAACACTTTGCCTTTGGGCAACAGTTTTGGTGCATAAATCACTAACGGCACGCGCAAACCCTGAATCTTCAACTGTTCTTCAAAAGGCGGAGTATGTACCCCGGTATTGGCATGAATGCCATGGTCGCCATAAAATACAAAGATGGTATTTTCAAAGTACGGTTCCTGTTTCACCGCTTCCATGAAAATACGAATACTGTGATCCATGAAGCGAAATGAATTATATTCCCCAACCGAATGAAAGCCATGTTCAAAGACTTCTTTATTTGCAACATCACGTACCTCGAAGCCACGATTATCTTCAGGAATGTTATAGGGACGATGGTTACCGGAGGTCTGGATTACCGCGAAAAAAGGTTCCTTTTGTGTACGCAGGATTTTGTTCGATTCCTCAAACAGGTGTAAATCCGATATGCCCCATACATCCATGCGCGGCGAGTCATAACTACCCTCTTCATATAATTTCAGCCCCGGTATATTGTGCGACAAGATACCTCGAATGTTACCCCAACTGGCGCTGCCTCCGATAAAATACAGTTTTTGGTAATTCTCAAAGGCATTAACAATCGTGTGCTGATTAACAATTAGCGGATTACGTGATGAGGTACGCCTGGTTTCTACATCAGCCAGTCCAGTGAGTGTTGTAAAAACAGAACGCGCGGTACCGGTATGCGGCACAAAAAAGTTATCAAAATAGACACCATCTTTGGCGAGACTATCAAAATAGGGGGTTGGGTTGAGAGCATTGCCGGATAATCCCGTTTTGTAGGTCGCAAACGATTCCAGTAATACGATCACTACATTGGGCTGTGATACGTGGAATCCATTGGCGTGACCGACTCGTTTAAAACTCAATGCTTCCTTATCAGGTTCGTCAACACCAAGATATTCGGCCATTAATTCATAATTTTGTGACACCGCCTCTTTGTCGAATTGAACATCCTTGTTTTTTAAAGTGGATGCCGCGTGAATAGCAGGATTTACTGTCACAGCAGCGGCAAAGGGATGGGTACTGAAATAGGCATCACTCCAGCGCAGGGGATACCAGGACAACTTACCGTATAAGCCGAAGATAATGAAAAAACTCGCAGTCGACACCACGGCGACTTTATAACGTCGGCGCACCGTATCCAGAGGCTGCTGCATGACCAGGTTTAAAAATTTATTGAGCACCCCTGTGTAAATGGCCAATACCAGCATCCAGGCCAGCACCAGCCAAACCACGGGATAGGATTGCCATACCATGAGGGCTGAAGTAGCGGGATTGGCAAAAAAACGCAGAATAGTGGCATCAAGTGGCACCTGCAGGTAGGCATAGTAAGCAAAATGGGTGATATATACGATTAACATCAGGGCAAATACCAGCACCAGATACGCTAACCAGAAGTGCCGGCTACGACTCGTTCCTGCCTGGTCCGCTTTGGCAAACGGATTCAGGTACGGTATCCAGGCCAGCAATAACATTGGTAACACCATGATCAGTGCTACCCGCGCATCGAATTTAAATCCGATAAAAAACGCGTTGGCCAATGTGCCAGGATCGACAGGATCTGTGGGGCTGTTGAAATAGGCCCAGAATGCAACACGAAATACGCTGAAAACCACAACGTTGAATACAACAACCGTGAAAATAAATCGAATAAGCCTGGGAATTTTGTAAATGGACATTGGTAACAACAACGCTATTGGACAGAAGCTGGTTAAAAGTAGATCAGCAGGTCATCTAATTTTTCTAATAATTACCACAAACGGAGGCTCGATCCTGTGATACGTAAGCCGCGGAATTCTATCATATTCCTGATGGCCAATATACTTTGGCAAAATGACGGAACCAGTTGCCACACCCGTTCAAACTGCTTACCCTGTGGCTTGTTTTCTTTGGCGATAAAACTGAAATTACAATCACTTATAATTATCGAGTCAGCCCAGACATAGGACTGGTAGCAACGACACAAGTTCAATACGGTAGCAAACCTTATACGGGCCGGTGACTATCAGAAACGATGAGCAATAAAAACAATACAGATCCAGCCCCACGCAGCCTGCTCCGCTATCAACTGCTTTTGTGGATCGCTGCCTTCCCCATATTCTGTTATACCCTTTGGCAAGCCATACGCTGCCGGGAATTTCGCTATTTACAGCAAAGGCTTGGTTTTGCTTTTTCCATTTCATCGCAACCCACAATATGGCTACATGCCGCGTCAGTGGGCGAAGTTCTGGCGGCTGAACCATTGATCAAGGCGCTGGATAAAAATTATCCCAAAACGACAGTGATAGTCACTACCGTCACGCCAACTGGCGCGGAAATGGTCACGCAGCGATTCAGTGAGCAAATAAAGCATTGCTACCTGCCAATTGACTGGCGTAGCGCCGTGCAGCGCTTCTTCAGGAGAGTGAAACCCTGCTGTGCCTTAATTATGGAAACAGAACTGTGGCCGAACCTGTACGCAGCTTGCGCGCGCCGCAATCAACCCTTGCTCATTATTAACGCGCGGGTTTCAGCAAAAACGCTCAATACCCGTGGATGGATCAGAGATCTCTATCACAGCACGCTTTCAAACGTATCCACAGTGTTGGCCCGATCACAAACCGACGCTGACGGCTTTGTTGAACTTGGCGCTGCAGCGGATACAGTGCAAGTAATCGGGAATATCAAATTCAGCGCAGCCAAACCGGTTACCGATACAAATCCCATTAAACTGCCCCGTCCTTTCATACTCGCGGCATCAACCCATGAAGATGAAGAATTACAACTGGCCCGCATGTGGTTGGCGATGGAAACACAGCATAAATTATTAGTCATTGCACCACGTCACCCCAAGCGCAGTAGCGGCATTATTAAGCAACTTAATTCGCTGTCAGTTAAATTAGCTGTGCGTAGCCACAACGACAGTATCCATGATGATACACAGGTTTATCTTGCCGACA
>NZ_CDLKIE010000499.1:0-5620 GCF_975902315.1 Kaarinaea lacus
CTGCTGTGTTACATGCACTCAGAGTCAGGAGTTCGATGGGTTTGTTTTTGTATTGACCGATGGATACATATTGACCTAGCTGGCTTACCGACAGGCGGTCATCGAACGTCAAAATAAATGAGTTACTCACGTCGCCTGAGAATTCGGCATGTGATGCAAAGTGTGCCACGCTATAGTTGGTGTCCTGCAATTCATGACTGATATTCGTCTTGTCAAACGACTGGTTCATTAACATCTTTGCGCCATACAGGTTCTGAATTTGTTCCAGCTCCCCCTGTACATAATCCAGTGGTGGGTACCCCTGCACTGGTTCTGATAACCCGCTTAACAACACTTTCATATTTTTTCGCTTCAACGGGCGTGGATCAGTCAGACTTAATCCGGGCGTGGTAGCCACGGCGTATTTATCAATCAAAAACTGCTTACCGTCATGCAATACGGAAACAGGGATGGTACGCAATGATTGCCCCGGGATAAAAACCAGTGTATTGATACCCTGCGCACTTAATTCAGCTTCCAGGGGAGAAATCAGGATCTGGTACAATTCCCTGGCGAAAGGCAAATAATCTCGGGTGCGTTTTTTCTCCAGCTTTAACCTGAGGTTTCGAACCTGCTCAGTGACGTAGCGCTCGGACTTATTAACTACGTACTGATCAATCTTGTTATTATAACTAACCAATAGTTCTGTTCGATCAGGTAATAATACCGGATAAATCACTGCCGTATTATTATCAATGGCCTGATCGATCCTGATAGTCTTCGATTGTGCTTCAACGACACATTGATTCTTGAAATAATCCTGCAATTCTTCCGATTTTTGACGCTCTAATACGTTACGAGCTTCAAATAACAACTCCATTTTTGTGCCAGCCTGGTTTGTATTACTGGCATTCCTCAACAGCAAATCGGCAAACTCCAGATAGATGTTATCCTGCCTGGTTTCCTGACCAGAAAGGTACGCAGGATTTTGATATAACGCCTGCCGAATGGGTTGCACAGTTTCTATGGCTCGACGATAAAACGTTGCCGCTTCGCCATCGTTAGACAAGTGTTCGTTAATTCGAGCTACCTTCCACTCAATCTGGTAAATCAGGTTACTATCATTGATCAATTGCGAATGAAAAACGGCTTTTTCTGCCAGTCGCAAGGCATCTTCATACAACTGGGCATATTCATAGTAGCCAGCTTCCAACAGCAGCAATTTTGCGACCAACCAGTCATTGCCGATTTGCTCTGCAAAACTGGCCTGTTCTGTTAACTGGTTAACGATACTGTAAAAAGACGATTTATCCTCTGGCTGATGCTTTTCCAGCAAACGATAGGCAACTCCACCGACCTTTTCCATCCCGTAGGCTTTCTGGTAAGAAGGCTTCAGTTGGGCAACAAAATTGACCGCTCTTTCCAGGTCAACAAGCGCCGTATCGAACCTGTTTTCATCGGTAGCCAGATTAATGGCATTCGTTAACGCCTGAACCACCAGGTAACTATCGCGAATGGCGATTGCTATATCGCCACTTTTATAAAATGTTTCAAAAGCCTTTTCAGTTTGCCCGGTAAAAGAATAAAAATTTCCCAGATCATTATAAATAAGTGAAGTTAATCGCTTATTTCCTGATTTTTCCGCACGGTTTAACGTTTCCACTAATAATGGTTTGGCCAGTTCGAACTGACCCGTGTAAAGGTAAGCACCACCTAAATTGGCATTGATCATTAAACTTAAACTGGCATCATTTAACAGCGACGAGAGTTTACTGGCAACTTCCAGGCCTCTAATGGATCGATCATGTAAACCCAGCATTCGTTGCGCTGTTGATATCTTGTATAAAATGCCGATTTGCCCCGCCAGGTCCTGGTTTGCCCGGTATTCCTTATATACCTCACGCCAGGATCTGATAGCTTTTTCATAGAATCCCTGGTTAAAGTATCTATCGCCGTAGTTTTCTTCAGGAGATCGAACTTGTTCTGTAGTCTCTGGTGTTACGGGTGCGATCGACGCAAATGCACTATTGACCAATACTGATAAAAACAGCATGACAGTGATCGCAAAACCTTTCTTATTATTTAATATCATTCATATACCTTTTGTAGGCAGCTATGTTTAGTACACAGCCCAGGATATAACTTTATCATGAGCAATCTGAAACGAAATCCCGTCCTGCGGATAGAGTAGGTTTTGTCCGCGCGTCGAATCCAGGTGCAATGCGGGTAAGCCGTAATTTGAAATAACCTTGTTCCTGGCACTACCAATGTTAATGCTCTTCACATCCTTCACCTTAAAATTTTCGCCAACAAATATAATCCGTACTTCATCACTTTCTGTGACCATGCTCACACCATTCGGGTACTCAAGTAGCGAATAATCTGCACCATCAATCGCAAACTTTTTAATCCGTGGTTTTCCTAATGAAGCAGGTATTTCATCGATATAATGGCCGACCTGAACTCCTAGCAGTCTCTGCATCTGACTGGCTGAAGGATGACTTAACTTTTTCCCGACCTGTAATGTCGACTGAATATTAAAGTTGGATACCAGGTGCTTTGACCAGCGATGATCCGGCACAATGCTGATAAACTTTTCCCACAATTGATACGCTTTAGCTTCATCACCTTGCAAGTAGGCAATTTTCCCTAAATTGTAATAAGCTGCTGCAAACCGGCTATTGATAACAATCGCTTTCTGCAACAATTTTTCTGCTTTTTCTGGATTTTCAGTTAAATAAAATCCTACGCCTAGTATGTTGAGCAGTATTGCGTTATCCGGTGAGCGAGCCACAATATCCTGCAAAGTTGCAATTGCTTTATATGGCTCATCATTTAACAGGTACGCGCTAGCCAGATTTTGATACGCCAGCAGGTAATTTTTATCTTGTTCTATCGCGGACTGGTAATATGCAATTGCCAGATCAATGTGACGTTTAAACGCAGCCTGGTTTTGTTGTCGCCCCCTGGTGACACCAAAGGCGGCACGGGTATAAGGATCCGCCATTACAGGTAACCGAAATGGCAACAGGCGTTGCTTAATAAGTTCTGGATCCGACTGAAAATAGTTTAGCGCTATTTGATGATGTGTTGCTGCCAGATTATGGTATACCTCCCGACTTGGAAAATAGCGTAGAAATTCTGCAAAGGCTTTGGCAGCCAACTCAAATTTCCCTGTCTGGTACATTATAAGGCCTACCCGAAACAGGTCTGACTGCTCGCTGACTTGCTTGAGGCGGGCTAAAACTGCCATGGTTCTCTGCGATGAAGTAGGATGTGTACTAGCGGCGTTCGCTTGAGCATATTGTGAGACATTTAATGCCTCGTGCCATTGATGAAAGAAACTTTTCTCATCCGTTGCGCTATCGCTAACAATTGAAAAAGGGCTGTAGCCTGCCATGGCTGCAAACAATATCCCTCTTTCATCAGCCCGTAACTCTTTGGCTTCAATCTTTGCCGTTTGAGAAAATATTTCCTGGATTTCCTCAACAACTGTTCGTTCAACATCCTGATTGCTTTTCAACAGGCTCAATGCACTGAAAAAACTCATGTGCCAGAAATCATCATCCAGTAAATGTGCAATTTCGTGTGCAAGCACAAAAGCCAGCCGGTCATCACCCTGATCCTGAACTTCATAGCACATATCCAATACCTGTTTTGACAATATCACCCATCCATCAGGAATCGACACTGGCAAAACAATATTGAAAGGATTTTCCTTGATAATAAGCAGGCGTGGAATCACACCATAACGAGTTCCTGCAGCCTGTAAAACACGCTCAAATATGACATGAGCATTTGCCACTCGCGGATCATCCAGTTCGGTTAATTCACTATAATTTTGCTGCCAATAGTTTATACGTTCTTGTGGGTTGGGTAGCGCGAAGGCAGGCGCAAGGTGGAAAATTGCAAAACACCCGACGATGACAGTAGACATTAAGTACTTTTTATTGATCTGTCTGATTTGAATGCCTAACATATTTGACTCGATTTATTTTGAATTTAATTACTAGCTTAGTTTCGCTACCCTAACAAGCTGCGAATGTTTTCCACCTCTTTCAAAATTTCCTGATATTCCCTACCGGTTAGCGTTGGTTGCTGCGCAATGTCCTGAATCCTGTCCAGTGACTTATTAACACCGGGTGGAACCTTGCTCAACCGTAACGCTTCCGCCAGAGATGATAGCTTGTCGATTTGCCTAATCCTGGTATCGTCTTTAGCTAACACCGCCAGCGCATAGTCAAACAACCATGCCCCCGCTTTTACCAGTTCATAACGTTGTCTATCCTGGCCTCGTACCAATGAAACATATTCATTTAATAAGTTTGTTAATACCCGGCTAGCCTCAGCGGCATTGTCCTGAGTAATCAGTTGCTGTTGTAGCTGGCCAACACTTTGAATGATTTTATATTGTGGATTTGTGTCATTTTTCAGGGCAGTTTTCAGTAATTCCAGATGCGTTTTCAACAACACCAGCTGACCGGAATTCGCGTACGCTTTTGCTTCGGAAAACAACGAACCCATGAAAAATTCATTGAATAGTACCTGCTGTGACGTAAATCCAAATTGATTACCCGGTTGTGACAAAGGTGCAAGCTTTTGCGCCAGTCGCGCCAGCGACTGATCCGATTGAATTTTTGCCTGAAATCCAATGTGATCCTGAAATAATGTTGACTCTTTCTCTATGAAAGTAAACACCGCGGTTACGCCAACTAACACGGCTGCCGCAATGGGTAACGCTATTTTTGGCCAGCTGATTGGAGTGGATTTTTTATTACTACTTCCATGGTTAACTGGGACGGATTGCTGATCCCTGTATTGGAGATTTTCAATATCTTTTACCCCGCTTGCACGCCTGTTACTTCTTGTAAATGCGACGACCTTGCCATCATCACTAAGCGCGTTCCCTGGTGTGTCATCGCTCTCATCTCTTCCGGTGAACTCCAAAGGCTCCGATGATCGCAGGCTTTTAACTTCATTAAGTATATTTTCCGGGAGTTCTTCCCAATAGGATTGAGGCGGTTCAATGATGTCTATTTTTTTTGCCTCGGTAAGTACCTGCTCAAGATCGTCATGCATCGCCTGGCAACTAGCACAATGCGATAGATGTTCATAGAAATGCTCACGGCGAGTCAATGGCAGCTCGAATTCGAGATAGTCTATTAACGAATTTTTTACTTCGTCACATCTGAGCGGGTTCATAGGATTCCTCTTTTAAGGATTTCGTTAACGATGTAACTGCCTGGTGATAACTTGCCTTTACTGTACCAATGGAACTGGACATGATGTCCGCAATTTCCGCAAAAGTGCACTCCTGATAAACACGTAACTGCATTGTTAAACGCTGCTTAGCGGGTAGATTACTGATGGCCTCCTGCAATATTCTGCGCTTCTCTACACTGAACACGTCATCCAATTTAGTGTCTTCTAGAACAAATTCCCGCGCGTTATCATCCACTCCATGTTCCCTGCGGCGATCATTGGATCGGTACAGGTTTTTGCACTGGTTTACCGCTATTTGATACAACCAGGTTTTAAAGCTGGACGTTCCTTTAAATTGTCCTGCCTTCAGGAAAAATATTCTCCTCATTCAGAACAATGTTGGGATCAGGATCAGGCCAGGGCAGTGCCTGTTGTGTGC
>NZ_CDLKIE010000500.1:0-4440 GCF_975902315.1 Kaarinaea lacus
AAAAGCTTGCTCCGGTGGCAGGGGTTCGTCTTCCATGATGCCGGTGTCGAGCGCTTCGACGGCTGCAAAAGCTGGCAAGGGTAGTAGGAAGCTTAGAAATAACAGGAAGTTTCTTAGTTTATGATTGTTCATCACGACCTCAATTGATTGGTGCTACATTGTCGTCAATCCATGACAAATAATTAGCCAAACCGTTGTTTAATGGGATGCTGATTATTTCCGGAAGTTCATAGGGATGACGGTCCAGTATGGCAGTTTCCACAGCGTGGAAGGCGGTGGACCTGGTTTTTACTATTAAAAGATGCTCCTGGCTTTTTTCAATGTTACCTTGCCACTCATATACAGAAGTCAGGCCAGGTACGATATTCACGCAAGCAGCTAATTTGTTTTCAACCAGCATCACGGCGATGGATTCGGCAACATCCTGGTTCGGGCAAGTACTAAGGACTAAACAAATTTCTGAGTTTTTTCCTTGCATATCCTTTGTTTGCATAGCAATTTCATTACCAGTATAGTGGTTTTGCTGGCGCCCTTAAAAACAGATACCGGAACGATCTCCTGCTCCTAAGGTCTACGCTATCGGCAACTTTAAGCTTTCACACATCTTTAAATTGTCGCGGTCGCCATTATATAGATAAAACGTCCGCTTGAAAGGTATGTCAGGCTTAAAACCTGTACATACCTGGAGTCCTATAACCAACGTTTGTTACTGTTTTTAAACACCTATTATGAATCCATTTGTCATTTTACTCGCACTGTTCTTTATAATTCCAATCGTTGAAATCTATTTGTTAATAGAAATTGGATCCGTAATAGGTACACCAGCCACTATATTTGCTGTAGTTTTTACCGCGGTACTTGGCGCGTGGTTGCTGCGCATACAAGGTTTTTCGACTTTACGTCGTGTGCAACAAACAGCCGCTCAAGGCGGTATACCTGCAATCGAATTACTGGAAGGTGCCATGTTATTAGTATCAGGTGCCTTGTTACTGACGCCCGGATTTTTTACAGATACCATTGGATTTCTGGCTTTGGTCCCGCCGTTGCGTCGCGCAATGGCTTTATGGTTTTTCCAGAGAATTTTTCAATTCCCTTCTGGTAGAGGGCCAACGGGTAAGCCTCCCGGCGGTGGTTTTCACCAGCAAGGCTCGCATCACCAACATCGACCTGATGTTATCGAAGGAGAATTCCGTCGCGATGAGTAGTTAGTTCTGCCGTGTTAGTTTCTGATTTTTCACACGAATAAATTTTCTGCCAGCCCTTGATTTTAATTTATTCGTCACTATTATTAGCACTCATCAAATTAGAGTGCTAACAGCACCATAAATAATTTTTCATACATTTAAAAAAAAGCTTTTTCTATCAAGGAGATAGTACATGAATATTCGTCCTTTGCATGATCGTGTCATCGTACGCCGTATGGAGGAAGAGCGTACTTCCGCGGGAGGTATCGTGATTCCGGATTCTGCAACAGAAAAACCCGTCCAGGGAGAAATCGTTGCCGTAGGAAAAGGTAAAATTCTGGAAAACGGTGAAGTGCGTCCTCTTGACGTCAAAGTGGGTGACAAAGTCCTGTTTAGTAAATACGGCGGCACCGAGATCAAAATCGAAGGTGAAGACCTGTTAGTGATGCGCGAAGACGACATCACCGGTGTGATTACTAAATAATCGCTTATCGAATTCAAATTAATAGTTAAAGAGGATTACACATGACTGCAAAAGAAGTGAAATTCAGTGACGAAGCCCGCCATCGCATGGCAGCCGGCGTTAATGTTCTGGCAAACGCTGTGAAAGTTACCCTGGGTCCTAAAGGACGTAATGTTGTTCTTGAAAAGAGCTTTGGCGCTCCTACCATCACTAAAGACGGTGTGTCAGTGGCTAAGGAAGTAGAGCTGGAAGACAAGTTCGAAAACATGGGTGCGCAAATGGTGAAAGAAGTTTCTTCACAAACTTCGGATATCGCCGGTGACGGTACGACGACAGCGACTGTATTGGCACAATCCATATTGGCGGAAGGCATGAAAGCAGTAGCTTCAGGCATGAACCCAATGGACCTGAAGCGTGGTATCGACAAAGCTGTAGTTGCTGCAGTTGATGCATTAAAAGATTTGTCCAAGCCTTGCGAAGACGATAATGCCATCGCGCAAGTAGGTACTATTTCCGCCAACTCTGATGAAAGCATTGGCCGCATCATTGCCGATGCCATGGGTAAAGTGGGTAAAGAAGGCGTTATCACTGTTGAGGAAGGTTCTGGCCTGGAAAATGAACTCGACGTAGTAGAAGGTATGCAGTTCGATCGTGGTTACCTGTCTCCTTACTTCATTAATAATCAGGAAAGCATGAGTGCAGAAATGGAAAGCCCTTATATCCTGATTCACGACAAGAAAATCTCCAACATTCGCGATTTATTGCCCGTGCTGGAAGGTGTCGCTAAAGCGGGCAAACCCTTAGTCATTGTGGCGGAAGATGTTGAAGGCGAAGCGTTGGCGACTTTGGTTGTGAACAACATGCGCGGCATCGTGAAAGTTTGTGCGGTTAAAGCACCGGGGTTTGGTGATCGTCGTAAAGCGATGTTGGAAGATATTGCCATTTTGACAGGCGCTACCGTTATTTCTGAAGAAGTGGGTCTATCTCTGGAAAAAGCCACTATCGAAGACCTGGGTACTGCCAAGCGCGTTTCTATCACTAAAGAAAATACAACGGTCATTGATGGTGCTGGCAAGCCTGCTGATATTGAAGCACGTGTGGGTCAGATTCGTGCGCAAATTGAAGAAGCTTCATCTGACTACGATAAAGAAAAATTGCAGGAACGCGTAGCCAAGCTGGCTGGCGGTGTTGCAGTTATCAAAGTTGGCGCAGCCACTGAAATGGAAATGAAAGAAAAGAAAGCGCGTGTAGAAGACGCGTTACATGCAACTCGCGCAGCAGTAGAAGAGGGCGTCGTACCCGGTGGTGGTGTTGCTCTGGTTCGAGCATTACAGACACTTGGAAATATTAAGGCTGACAATCATGACCAGGATGTGGGTGTCAACATCGCACGACGTGCCATGGAGGAGCCTCTGCGCCAAATCGTATCGAACGCCGGTGGGGAGCCTTCAGTGGTGTTGAATAAAGTTGCAGAAGGTGAAGGTAACTTCGGTTTCAACGCGGCAACTGACGAGTATGGTGACATGGTTGCCATGGGTATCCTGGATCCCACCAAAGTCACTCGTACAGCCCTGCAAAACGCAGCTTCTGTGGCTGGTCTGATGATTACAACCGAAGCTATGGTTGCTGAAGTGCCTCAGGAAGCTGCTGGTGGCGCTGCTATGCCGGACATGGGCGGTATGGGAGGCATGGGCGGCATGATGTAAGCCCGGCTATACCCGCAAGTGTTAGTTAAAGCCCCGCAATTAAGCGGGGCTTTTTTATTGGCTGGATGTTTATCAGGTATGGTAGTCACTAGTCCCCCAGCTACTGAGTGTACCTGGGAGGACCAGTTTGAAATTTTGCGGGCAACCCGAGCAACGATTTTCGTTTAATAAATCAGCGATTGTCGTAGAATTTTGATTTCTTGTGTAAGGCAATACTTACACCATCAAGTAAAATAAAATAATAATAACAATAAGTTACAGTGATGGAGTCAACAACTGGATGCAAATTGAACACTTGACGCAAGGGAATTTGCACTGATACACTCGATCGAAATTGAGTTGCTGAGTGCAGTTTAGAACAGCAACAAATACAGAATCTTCAGGGCGGCTGGCATGTGGCCTAAGCAGGGATAACAAGAGGAACAAAGGCATGGGTGTCCTCTTGTTTAAGCTAGTAGAACTGCTAATAGGTCCACAATAAAAAAACAAACTGATGTATTTTTCCTCTAGGGGAAATTAACTTTCAGACTGTCAGCATTACGACAAGGCGCTAATTCACAATCTCGTGAACAGCGCCTTTTTTATTGCCTGCTATTTTTATTGTGCTGACAAGGACGTACTCTGACCTCTGACGCCGTTTTGTTAGCGCCTGTTTTTACATTTGCGGTTTTTACTGCAGCTATTTTTACTTTAAAAACAACTGCCCTATAATGACAATGCACCATCTGGCGATATAACCAACAAGCAAACGGCCAACCACCACACTTACAAACTATGGTAAATAACATCCAACCGAGCCTGGTTCAGTTGCTTAAAAACACCAGGGCGATCAGGCGGTATGTCGCGCCATATTTGCGTGAGGATAATGCCTATATCGCGTTAATGTGTTTGTTGTTAGTGGGTATTACCGTGGCGAATACAGCGATGATCTGGTTTGTCGGTACTGCGGTTAATCAACTAACCAATAGCGCTTTTGATCCATTAACCACAACCCTGACGTGGTTGGCGGTCATTGTGGTGCTCAATCAAACCATGCAGTTTGCTTATTTCTATACCTTCGAATGGGTGTATTTGCGCTTCGTGGCGC
>NZ_CDLKIE010000501.1:0-8265 GCF_975902315.1 Kaarinaea lacus
AATATCTATTCCTTCATTTTTCAACATCCGCACCAGCTCAATAAGCGGTAATCCAACGAGGGTATTGGGATCATCGCCCTCTAATTTTTCAAACAATGAAATTCCTAAACCTTCAGACTTGAAACTACCGGCACTATTATAGGGTTGGTCCTGTTTCAGGTAGCGTTCAATTTGATCATCGTCAAGCTGACGAAAATGGACTGTAAAAGGAACACACGCGACTTGAGCCTGTTGGGTTGCACTGTTGTAGAGGCATAGTCCTGTCAGGAACTCGATGCGTTTTCCGGACGCAGCTTTTAGCTGTTGTACCGCATTGTCGTGAGTGTGTGGTTTTCCCAGTATTTGCTTATTGAGTACCGCTACTTGATCGGATCCAATGATCAGCGCTGCCGGGTGGCGTTTCGCGACGGCCAATGCCTTTGCTTTGGACAAACGTTTTACCAGGTCGGTAGGAGATTCGTTCTCCAGAGCTTGTTCGTTAACATCGGGTGAATCGATTTCGAAGTCAATTTTCAGTTTCTGTAAAATTTGTTGCCGAAATGGAGATGTGGACGCCAGGATTAGAGTGTTCATAATCTGCTGATTTAAATCGGTTCTAAAAATATCACTTTTAATTAATAGTATAAAGAACAATAAGTTATAATAAAAGATTGATTGAAAAGCTTAGAAGTTTGAGCTATCGTTCATTGACATCATTAACGATGAATGCCATAACTTAACACAGTGTTAAGTAGAACGGCTTACAATAATTAATTAACATCGCCCAGGCACAAAGTATTTGTTAATTAGAAACTTAGGTTGTACGAATAATAGACGACTCAAAATGTATAGATCTGTCATTGTCTGTTGCGCATTTTTAATATCCACGTTATTGGCGTCTGGAGTGCATGCTGCTTGCACCTATAACGAAGCGATTATGGCGTTTAATAACGGGAACCTAGTTCGGGGCCAGGCGTTAATGACGATGGCGGCTAGGGATGGAGACCAACGTGCCATGAATTTTCTTGCTTCCTATGATCCTAATATGGATCAATCAAGGCAAGCAGGAAAATCACTGAGCGAATTGCTGTTAGTATTGAACTCGTCGACATCGAACAGTACATCAGCACAAAACTAATTATCCAGCTCATTCGATATACTCCCTTAGCTTTAACTGTGGCGTTTTAGACTTAGCCTGGTTGTTGGTGCTGTTTAAAAAAAAGATTTGTAATAATTATTATCAATAATTAATGGGGAAGCGGAACAAGATTTGTCTTAATGACAAATGATGCGCTTAAAATGTTATTTTCACGTTGCTTAAAAAGTGTAACGTGATGTAGCGGTATACTAAAATACTATAAAAAGAACGGTTAGATTCTATGTCGAATTCGGCGCATATAGTTTTAAAAAATATCAGTAAGTATTATACGGAAGGCGACCAGCAACGATTAGTTTTCAAAGACGTTGATCTGGAAATTCAACCGGGTGAATTTGTCGTACTGTTAGGACGTAGTGGTTCTGGCAAATCAACACTTCTTAATATCTTAAGTGGTATCGATGAGCCCAGTTCCGGGCAAGTGATCGTAAACGATATTGATATTACTAATTTATCCGAACAGGATCGCACACTGTTCCGTCGGCAAAATATTGGTTTTATATTTCAGCTATTTAATTTAATACCCACCTTGACGGTACTTGAGAATGTACTATTGCCGTTAGAGTTAACGGGAAAACTGAAAAAAGCTCATCATGAGCATGTGGCACGATTATTAAGCGCAGTACGCCTTACTGATCGGGTAAACAGTTTCCCGGATAAGTTATCTGGGGGCGAACAGCAACGTGTGGCGATTCTTCGTGCATTAATACACAAACCATTACTGTTACTGGCTGATGAGCCTACCGGTAATCTTGATTCGGATACCAGTCGCCAGGTGCTTAATCTAATGACCACCCTGGTACGTAAGGAAGGAAAAACCCTGGTGCTGGTAACGCATAGTCAGGAAGTTGCCCAGCTGGCTGACCGTATTTTTGTATTCCGTAAGGGACAATTGATTGAGCAGCATTCCAAAGGTGAATCGGTGTGATTTTATGGAAAGCCACAGTTCGCCACTATATCAAACATCCATGGCAGATTTTGCTTTCGACGGTGGGTATTACACTTGGTGTGGCCGTCGTTGTGGCGATAGATTTAACCAATAGCAGCGCACAAAAAGCCTTTGAACTGTCTGCCGGGGCTTTAACCGGTAATACCACTCATCAAATCATCGGTGCGTCGCATGGCGTGCCTGAAGAGCTGTTTCTGGAACTTAGAAAGAAAGAAGAATTAACGACGATAGCACCTATAGTGGAAGGATACGCGAAATTACAGGGGCGTGATGATGGAAAGCAGGAAGATGGTAATGTATTTCAGATTGTAGGTATTGATCTATTTGCAGAAAAACCTTTTCGCAGCCATCTCCAGAATACAGTGCAACGAATCGACACGGCGCGCTTCCTCGGCGAGCTCAATACAATGATTCTTGCCCGATCCACTGCCAAGCGTTTGGGCGTGAAAGTTAATGAACAATTGAGTTTTTTAATCTCAGGATCTGAGGTTACATTCACAATCGTTGGCTTAATAAATGATGAAAAAGAGCTGGATGAACTGGCCTTATCATCCATTCTATTTGTAGACATCGCAACCGCCCAGGAAGTGCTGGGAATTCACAAGAATTTATCGCGTATTGATGTTATTTTACCCGAGACTAGTGAAGGTAAGCGTTTATTGCAGGAATTAAAGGTATCGCTCCCGTCCAACGTTGATATCGTCAGTTCCAATGCACGCAATTATGCTTTGTCGCAAATGACCAAGGCTTTTGAGACCAACCTGACAGCGTTAAGTCTTTTGGCGTTAATTGTGGGTATGTTTCTTATTTATAATACTATGACGTTTGCTGTTGTTCTGCGTCGGCAAATCATGGGTTCATTGCGGGCTTTAGGGGTTACTCGCAGCGAAATTTTTAAAATGATTTTTGCAGAATGTATCCTTATCGGATTGTGGTCTACCTGGTTGGGTATATTTTTTGGGATAGTGTTAGCAGATGGTTTATTGCAGCTGGTAACGCGCACGATCAACGATTTGTACTTTGTGCTAAATATACAATCCCTGGATATTTCATATGTTTCGATTATCAAGGGCCTGTTTATTGGTGTTGTAGCAACTGCGCTAACCGGATTTTTGCCCGCCTACGAAGCAACGAAATCAACACCGCGGTCTTCCCTGGCTCGCTCGACATTAGAAGCCAAATATCGTGAAGCATTTCGCTGGTCCAAGTTTATTGGCGGTGGATTAATGTTTCTAGGTGCACTGGTATTGATAATCCCCAACGATTTTTTGTGGCTTAGTTTCGCTGGACTTTTCTTTATTATTGCCGGTTTTGCCCTGTACGTGCCTCAATTGACATTAATGCTGGTTAATCTTGCTGTTCCGGTTCATAACAAAATTCTGGGTACCCTGGGTAATATTTCGGCGCGTAGTGTCAGTTCATCCCTGAGTCGTACCAGCATAGCGATAGCCTCTTTAACAGTCGCAATTGCAACTACAATCGGCGTGGCGGTGATGATAGATAGCTTCAGGGGATCTGTCATATCGTGGCTGGATAATACTCTGCGAGCGGATGTGTTTGTTACTACACCGGGGGTCAACTCCAGCCGTAATAAAGGCAACCTGTCTCCGGTATGGGTGGAGCGTTTCAAGTCAATGCCAGAAATTCGTGCAGTGAGCGTAGTACGAAACGTGCAACTGCAGGCACCAAAGGGCATAACAGAACTGCATGTGTTAAAGATACCGCACAATATGTTTAGTATGTTCGAATTGAAGCAGGGTGATTATGCGCGAGCACAACAGGGATTTTTTGACGAAGATGGGTTGCTGGTTTCAGAGCCCTATGCCTACAAATATGGTATAGATGTGGGTGAGATGTTGGTATTACCCACGGACAAAGGGTTGCGAAGTTTTAAGGTGATTGGAATATATGTCGACTACGGATCAGATCAGGGTATTGTCACCATTAATCGCAATACCTATGAACGTTATTGGGATGATCGTACGATAACATCGCTTGGATTACATACTGATCCCAGTGTAAATGTAAAATATTTTATTGATAAATTGCGTGCAGTAGTGGCTGACTATCAAGCCAGGAGTGCGAGCGGCGAAAAAGAACATGATTTAATAATTAAATCCAATCTGGCAATTAAGGAAGCTTCCATTCGGGTCTTCGACCGGACTTTTGTGGTAACAGAAGTATTACGATTGCTTGCGATCTTTGTCGCGTTTGTTGGTATTGTCAGTGCGCTAATGTCTATACAATTTGAGCGTCGCGCAGAGGTTGCCCTGTTTCGGGTGCTGGGATTAACGCCGCAAGAAGTCTGGCTGGTGGTAGCAGGAGAAACCGGGTTGATAGGAGCGATCGCGGGCATATTGGCAATTCCCCTGGGGCTCATTCTAGCAATGGTTCTGATTTTTGTTATAAATCGACGTTCCTTCGGCTGGTCCATGGATTTAACGATTGATCCAATGTTGTTTGTGCAATCTTTATTGTTGGCCATTACCGCTGCAATGATCGCTGGAATGATTCCGGCATTTAAAATGTCCAAGAGCAATCCCGTAGGTGCATTACGGGAGGAATAGTTAATGATAAATTTTGCTTTTTCAAATCTTAAACTTGCCTGTTTTTTGTTGACAGCGGTATTTCTGTTACCGGCATGTGAACGATCAAAAGCGTTGGGGGGCCAGGATGCGGTCAATCTGACAGATGCATTTTCAGATAGTATTTCAAGCACCTATACGAAGGCTTTCCGGGAGTATAAATTCAATTTTCCGCGTGATCACGCTGCGCATCCCGATTTTCGCCAGGAGTGGTGGTATTTCACGGGAAATGTTTTATCTACCAAAGGGCAACGCTTTGGATATGAGCTTACTATTTTTCGCTTTGCCTTAAAGCCGCCGAAACAGGAATTTATAACTCCTGAATTTACTATATCCAATGGCTCCAGCATGGCAACAAACGAGTCATCCTGGCGTACCAGTCATATCTATATGGCTCACCTGGCGGTGACTGATATTGATAATGATAAATTTTACTATGCGGAGCAGTTTAGTCGTGACGCGATGGGTTTGGCAGGTTCAGCGATCATTTACCGAGATCGCCTGGAAGGAGATTCCACGCAACTTAAAGTCTGGGTTAACGACTGGTCGATTGAATCAGTTGGTGACACTGTTTTCCCCATTCAACTTCTTGCGAAAGCTGATGATGGATTTGGTATTTCACTCGTATTGAATCAAACCAAACCAGTTGTGCTGCATGGCGATGAAGGATTAAGTATTAAAGGTGATAGCCCCGGCAATGCATCGTATTATTACTCAATTACCAAAATGGTAACGGTCGGTAGTATAACGGTTGATGGTGTAAAAGCTTCAGTGTCTGGTTACAGCTGGTTTGATCGTGAATGGTCAACATCCCAGCTGGATCCAGAACAGGAAGGCTGGGACTGGTTTGCCTTGCAGCTGGACGATAACCGGGAAATAATGTTTTTTTCCATGCGTCGTAAAGATGGCGGACTGGATTTAAAAAGTGCTGGCACTATCGTAGAGGAAGATGGTACTTCGCGTAAACTTGCCGTGAATGATGTGAATATTGATGTCATTCGCCACTGGACCAGCCCTCACAGCAATATAACCTATCCTTCAGGATGGAAAATCAGCATTCCTTCCGAGTCACTGGAATTACAGGTAACACCTGCGGTTGAGGATCAGGAAATGAATACCACGATTCGCTATTGGGAAGGTTCCGTGAAAGTTTCCGGCAAATACAAAAATAGCAATCGTATCGTTGCAGGAAAGGGTTACGTGGAACTCGCCGGATACGAGCCCGGTTGATGAAGAATTATAGCGTTTGATTTAAGTTAGAAAAATTAAAGCGTAGGCGCAGGCATTTTCGGCACGCCTTTGGAAGTGATTGACAGATTCTTCAACGTCTTTTTGCCTTCTCTTTCCAGCTTGTAGCGATCAATCTTTGAGTCACCCTTTAGATCACTAAACCAGTTACGACGTTTGGCTTTCTTGAGAAACCGGATTGCCTGTTTGTCGCCATTGTCCGCAGCACGCTTCAACCATTTAATGCCAACCCGGACATCATATTGATTGACCCCGGTGGTGACGTAATGCAGGCCTAACAGAAACTGGCCGGAAGGGCTGTTATTTTCAGCGGCACGCATATACCAGTTTGAAGCTTCTTCAAGGTTTTTCTTTACCCCCCAACCATTGGCGTATGCCAGCCCTACAAATACCTGGGCCTCGGGTTGATCGTTGTCAGCTAATTGCTGCCACAGCTCAAGTGCTTTCGCGTAATCACCACGATTAAACGCTTTTTGCCCTTCTGTGAGTGATTCCAGCCTTTCAGCATAAGTCGTTGACGCAGCAAGCAATAAACTTCCTGTGACGACGAGGTATTTGGCTAATTTCAGTAACTTATGCATACTAAACAACTCCGGGGTACTGCTAAGTGTAGCTTTATATTTATACACGTTGAAAAGGTATACAGTGAATTAAATCACAGTAGTTAAGTCGGCTACAAGCCCTGTATGATTGAATTCTTTTCTGTGACGTAATTCATTTATTATCAAAAACTTAGAGGTTAAAAATTGACCAGTATAAATAAATTATTGAATATAATGAAAGAGTTACGTGATCCGAGTCAAGGTTGCCCGTGGGATCGAGCGCAAACTTTTCAAACCATCGCTCCCTATACTATAGAAGAAGCTTATGAGGTTTCAGACGCTATACAGAGAGAGGATATGTCGGAATTACAGGACGAACTTGGTGACCTGTTATTTCAGGTGGTGTTTCATGCGCAACTGGCCGCTGAGCAGGGATGTTTTGATTTTAATGATGTGGTTAACAGCATTGTTGACAAAATGCATCGACGCCATCCACACGTTTTTGGCGATGAAAAAATTGAAGATGCTGAGGCGCAAACTCACGCATGGGAAAAGCACAAACATGTGGAACGACAACAGAAAAAACAAACTGCAACTCAATTGAGTCTGTTGGACGGTATACCCCTGGGCCTGCCGGCGCTTACCCGAGCGGTTAAGCTACAGAGGCGGGCAGCACGCGTCGGGTTTGACTGGACATCCATAGCACCAATCCTGGAAAAAATTATTGAAGAACTGGAAGAGGTCAAACAGGAAATCGAGCAGCAAGCGGATCATCAACTCGTTGAAGACGAAATAGGGGATCTCTTTTTTGCTGTTTCTAACCTGGCACGGCACTTGGCGATTGATCCGGAAACATCAATTAGGCGTTCCAATGCAAAATTCGAACGCCGATTCAAAGCCGTTGAAACCCTGGCGCTACAGCAAGATAAACTGCTGGAGAAAATGACGATTGATGAAATGGAAGTCCTGTACCAGCAGGTAAAGCAATCGGAAAAATAAACATTAAGGATCTGTTATGATACTGGCATCCAAATCAAAACACCTGATGCTAATTTGCTGTTTAATTCTTTATTCCGGGTGCAAGCCTTCATCCGAACCTGTTTCTCAATCATCTAACTTTCAGGTGCAGGAGACTACTATCTCTCGTGTGCATGACGCATTCAGAAATGGCAGTTTAAGTTGTGAAAAACTGGTAAGCATCTACCTGGATCGTATTCAAAAATATGACAAGACTACCAGGTTAAATGCCATCATATTGATAAACCCGAATGCAATGAAGCGCGCCAGGTGGCTGGATTCAGAGTTTAAGGAAAGTCGAAAACTGAAAGAACTTCATTGTGTGCCGGTGATTCTCAAGGACAATTTTGACACGGCAGACATGCCTACCGCTGCAGGTTCAATAGTGTTGAAAAATTCTATTCCTCCTGACGATGCTTTTATGGTGAAAAAGTTACGGGAAGCGGGTGCCATTATAATTGCCAAGTCCAATATGGCAGAGTGGGCATTTAGCCCTTATTTCACTATTAGTTCTACGCACGGCGAAACACGCAATGCATACGACCTGGATAGAGTGCCTGCAGGATCCAGTGGCGGTACCGCATCTGCAGTGGCTGCTAACTTTGGTTTAGTGGGCATGGGTTCGGATACTGGAAATTCAATCCGTGGCCCCGCATCACACCTCGCTTTGGTAGGCATACGATCTACCATAGGAGCGACGAGTCGAGATGGCGTTGTCCCACTGTTGTTTAATCGTGATATTGCAGGTCCTATGACAAGGACCGTTGAAGACGCCGTGCGGGTGTTTAA
>NZ_CDLKIE010000502.1:0-7407 GCF_975902315.1 Kaarinaea lacus
ACATCACGGGGATCCACCATCGCTACAATGAGCGTGGTTGCGGATTCAAAGATCGGAACCGCACGAATGGATTTAAGAAATCGCGTAGAAATGTTGGCCTGCAAAAAATGAACGTCGGGATACTCGTGGGTCTGTAAGAGCGGGAATCCGGTGATTTCGGATAACACGTTCGCGATATCTTGTTCCGATACCAATCCAAAACGAATCAGCATAAACGCCAGTGAACCATCGCGATTCCTGGAATGAGATAAAATACTGTTGAGTTCTGATTCTTTGAGATTCTTTTTTTGGACGAGCAAACTACCTAGCGGATCGGTATCCCATTGAGTGATGGCTGCAGACGCCTGGACAATTTCATGATGTTCTAGGATACCTTCCATATCATTAAGTTAAGCCTCTCGCTGCCTAATATTTGATCCGTAAGATTATTGTGCTTAATGTAATTGTTATTTACACCCGTAATTGATCTAACATTTACCTAGACTTTGGTATAGGTCAAAACCCACCAATCCTTATCTTCCTGCTTTTCCAGATTTGATGTTTAATTAGCCAAAAATAGGGCTTGATCAACATTTAAGAAAAATAATTTTAGTTATTCCAGATAATCCATGATCCGCTATTGACAATTGCAGTTTTAGGGACTATTTTCCCTAAAAAGAGATTTAGGGAATTATTTCCCGAAAAGGATCGATAAAATGGATGCGATTGTTGAAAATAAAGCCTTACCGGTACTCACCAAAGCCATTAACCGATTATTAACCCCTTTGGTGAAAATCATCCTGCGAAACGGAGTGTCCTACCGGGCATTCATGGAGGAAGCTAAAAAAGTGTTCATTGAGGTCGCCGAGCAGGAATTTTCGCTGCAAGGCCGTAAACAAAGCGCAGCGCGGGTGGCAATTATTACGGGAATTTCTCGAAAAGAAATCTCCCGAATTCAAAACTCAAACGTTAAAGAAACAAAGGACATCAGGGATTCATTCAACCGCGCAGCACGAGTTATCAGCGCCTGGGTTAGTGATCCGGAATTTCAAATTAAACCGGGACAACCAATGGAACTACCTATTGATGGCGAATCACCAACATTTGGCGACCTGGTGCGCAAATCCAGTGGCGACATGCTGGTGCGAGCCATGCTGGATGAACTGGTACGCGTCGGCGCCGTTGAAGTCGGAGATAAACATGCGCGCCTGGTGAATCGTTCTTATGTTCCTTCACATAGTGAAACAGAAAAACTGAGGATTTTGGGAACGGATGTGTCAAGTCTTATTGAAACCATAAATCACAATATGCAGGATCCACAAGAAAAACCATTCTTTCAACGTAAAGTGTATTACAACAATTTACCGAAAGAAGCCTTATCTGAAATAAGAGCACTTTCAAAGCAACACGGACAAGAACTCATTGAGCTAATGGATAAGTTAATCCAAAAACATGACCGCGATGTAAATCCCGATGTAGAAGGTGAAGGCTGCTATACAGCTGGTGTCGGAATTTACTATTTCGAGAATTCATCAATTAAGGAGAACCAATCATGAATATGCATCGGGTTAAATCACTTGCAGTTATAGCTATTACTGCATTAGTCATCGGTGCGTGCAGTAGCGGTGGATCAGAAGGAACCGGCCTCGGTGGTGGCGGTGGCGGTGGCGGCGGTGGTGGTGGCGGCGGCGACGTACCAAGCGCTGTAGCTTTCGGTACCGTTACCCAACTGGGCAGCGTCTATGTCAACGATGTGCGTTACGTCACAACAGATGCCACAGTAAAAATCGATGACAATCCAAGCGGTGACGACCAACTGAAAGTCGGGCAAGTCGTCGTTGTCGGTGGTTCCATTGATGACAATGGCGTCGATGGTACTGCCAGCAGTGTCACTGTGGAAAGCGTTGTCAAAGGGCCAGTAGATGTAGTTTACGACGCTACGAGTCGTGAACTGGGTGTATTAGGCCAAACCGTACAGATAACCGACTTGACCGTTATCGATGATTCTTTATCAGGCGGTTTAGCTGGTCTCACCAATGGCGATGAAGTGAAGGTTCATGGTCACGTGCGCGGTAATGGCCTCATAGAAGCCACACTGATAGAAGACAGCAATGTGGCGTTGACGGAATACAAAGTTATCGGCTTTGCACAGTCCATTACATCAACCAATTTTTCTATCGGTAATCTGAACATCGATTACACTAACGCTGATGTGAGTGACTTAAGTGGCGGCATGCCCTCTGCCGACCAACTGGTAGAAGTAAAATTAGATGTAAGCACTTTAGCTGCCACGAAAGTAGAACCAACTGGAGTAACCAGCGGCAATGACAACGTATCCTATGTTGAAATCGAAGGTTTTGTGACAGCGTATACCAGCTCCGCTTCCTTTACCGTGGGCAATATACCGGTTACTACCAGCGCTTCCACAGTATACGAAGGCGGATTACCAGAAGATATCGCACTCGGTAGTAAACTGGAAGTTGATGGTCAGCTCACTGACGGCACGCTAGTAGCTACTAAAGTGCAATTCCGCTACAACGTGAAGATTGAAGGTAACGTTGCAACGGCTGATGGCAGTACAACATTGACAATAGTGGGTCTGGATGGCATTACCATCAATCTTGACGGTTGGACCGAAAAAGACGGCAATCCAGTGGTTGGCCACGAAGTAAGACTGCGCGGCTATGAAACTGGCAGCACCACTGTCACTGCCACCCGTTTTGAAGATCGTGGTGCCAGTGGTGATCCAACTCCGAGAACTATTCTGCAAGCTCCCGTAGATAGCGAAATTGCAGGTACCAGTTTCACCCTGTTAGGCGTTACCGTGACAACCACGGGTGGCGGTTTTAAATTCCGCGATATAAATGACACAGTGCTTACTTCTGATGCATTCTATAACCTGGTGGATGTGGGCACCATCGTGAAAGCGCGCGGAGACTACAATGGCAGTTCCATTGACTGGGATCAGGCAGAACTGGAAGACTAGACAAATTAGTTAATACTCTCCCAAACAAAAACCCCATCCTTTTCTGGATGGGGTTTTTTTATATGGCGTCCCCAAGGAGGCGGACAATAAAAACGGGTATAGTAATCTCTAGTTTACTGGCATGCGCCAGGGTTTACCTTGTTGGTAAGCTTTAAGACGTTGTTCGAATACTTTTAAACGATCTTGCTGCTTTGTGGACTCCAGGCGGCTAATTGCCTGTTGTTGGTATTGGATAGCCTTATCGAATATACCTATTTCCGCGTAACCTGCCGCCAAAGTATCCAGCAGGCCAACTTCAGTTTCATCCGTTTCCATTAGAGATTCAACGATATTTATGGCGCGTTTGCCATCGCGTAGCTCCTTCACAGGTGCGGTAGCCAGGCTCCAGGCCAGATTGTTCAATGCATCTTTGTAGCCCTGGTCAGCGGCTACTGAAAACCATTTGATCGCCATATAGTAGTCACGTTTCACACCCTTGCCGATTGTATACAAATAACCAAGATTATCTGCTGATGGCGCGTATCCACTTTCTGCGGCTTTTCTGTACCATAGCGCGGCCTTGTGCTGGTTTGGTAGCACGCCATTGCCATTCTCATACATTTGACCAAGGTAATGCTGTGCGGGTGTGACTCCCTTTTCTGCGGAGCTTTCCAGCCACTTCAATGCTTCAACCAAATTTAAGTCAACTCCCTCGCCTGTCTGATAAAGGAGCCCCAGGTAGTACTGGCTATATGCATGTTCATTTTTTGCTGCTTGAATAAGCCAGTAACTGGCCTTGGAAAGATTCTCTTCCACACCCTTGTTGGTGATATACATGCGCGCTACTTTGTATTGAGCCTCAATGTGATTATTCTTTGCTGCTGCGCGGTAGAAATTGAACGCCAATTTAATGTCTTTCGGTACACCGCGTCCGCTTTCATATAACTGTCCCATAATAAATTGGGCAGTTTTGTCACCAAGCTGAGCTGCGCGAGATACCCAATTAGCACCCGCTACATCATCTTGCGGGATACCATTGCCGTTTAAATAAAGTATTCCCAGGCTATATTGGGCCATACTGACATTTTTTTCTGCAGCAAGACGATACCAGGATGCCGCTACTGCTAGATCCTGTTTCACACCACGCCCAAGCTCATACATTAGTCCGAGGGCTGCCTGGGCATCCGCCAGACCTTGAGTGGCGGCCATGCCGTACCACATCATAGCTTTATTGTCGTCACGCTCTACACCTCGTCCAGTGGCATAACTTTCGCCCAAATTAAACTGGCCAATGGCATCATTCCCAAGCGCGGCCCGTTTGTACCAACGAAATGCTTCGTCATAATTTTTTTCTACACCGAGGCCTCTGGCATAGAGGACACCAAGATTTGACTGTGCAGGCGCATAGTTTTGTAATGCTGCGCGTTTATACCACGCCAGCGCTTCGAGATAGTCCTGTTTTACACCTTCGCCCTTTTGATATAACACACCAAGGCTGTATTGAGCCTGCGGAAAATTTTGTTCTGCAGCCTGCTGGAACCAGTACAGGGCCAGATTAACGTCCTGCTGAACACCTTTTCCACTTAGATAATATTCAGCAGTTAGGGTTTGCGCTGCGGGAAATCCTGAAGAAGATGATTTTAAAAACCATTCGAACGCTTTGGTTTCATTTTTTTGCACGCCTCGACCGTTATTGTATTTAACGCCCATTTGAAATTGTGCGTTAGGCAGGCCTTGCAAAGCGGCCATTTCTGTCCAGTGTGCGGATTGCTTCAGATCAATTGGAGTACCTATGCCAGAAGAGTAAAGAATACCGAGATTGTTTTGCGCTTCTGCATAACCTTGTACGGCAGCTCGTTGGTACCATTGCAAGGCCTTAACAGCGTCCTTTTCAACGCCTTCCCCAACTTCGTGCATGTGGGCAATATTAAATTGCGCGATTGCGTTACCTTCCTTCGCCAAAGGCAACCAAATCCGGTAAGCGTCCTGATACTCGCCTATGTCATATGCCTGGAGACCTTGATTGTAGACCTCAATATCTCGGTCATAAAAAGGCAATGCGCGATGCAGCTGATAACGCTGCTCAATCTGCTTATCATCGTCAGGATTGAAAGCTACCTGTGTTTTGTCAGGTGCAAATGATGTTTGTGTAGCGCAGCCGACTAACAGTGTTAGAGGCAGTACCCAAACAGCGTTGACCCCTGCACGCTTATTTTGGATATATTTTAAACGCATGACCCCAAGGAATTTATGTTGCTTTGTACTGATTTATTTAGATCAGGCTCAACTGTACCACAAAAATCTGGTTAATAAATAGCTACTTTTTTAGTTTGCGAAATCTGCTATGTCTTTGTTATTTATAGCTGTTATCCGAATTTCGCACTATAAAGTTACTATTTATACGCTTTAATGGTGAATAATTGACCAGATGTGCAAAGCATTAAGTTCAAATGATTATATTGGCCCAATTTGCCACATGAAATTTGCTATTTTGGTACCGGACCAGGCTAATTATATTTTGTCTTCACTCGATTCAATCTTGATTTAGAAATTCTCATCGTAACGAATAACAATATTGAACAATTAAACACCCAGATCCTGTTATCCAATGACAATTAAGGATTAGCTATGATGGAGCTAAGATCCGTTATTTTTTCGAAAAAAAAAGCCTGGCTATTTGGCCAGGCCCTTTAATTCATTCTGTGATCTCAAATATTTATAATCTGGATGACATTGGAATTATTTCAGCTTTGGGCAATGGGGTTAAAACCCGCTTGCCGTGCTCTAACGACGAAATTGACTCACAATCATGATACAACTGATTCAGTCGATCCAGAGAATCCCACATCATATCCGATATGGCGACGCAGGCCGCCAGTGGTGTTGGCATTTTTGCGCGTACACGGTCAATTTTCCATTGCAGGCAACGAAGGCGATGCTGCTTGTCTTCCGGGACGCTATTGATAAATTCTTCTATCGATTCAAGACGCCGCGACTCAAAGGTTTCCGGGTCGCGTTTTGAAAGATCCAGCCACTCATCAAAGTTAAAATTAGATGCTGCTTTTTTTTGATTAAGATTTTGCATACTCCCGACTCCAATATGTTTGACTATGCTTTTACCGCTTCGTTGCATAGTTCTGGAGATCCCCCACCCACAGGTAAGACCGATTACTGCAACATCACGACTGCGAGCGATTTTTTGCGCATTATTCGCTTGATGATAGCCCGTGAAATACAACACACTATCAAACACATGCGCATTCGCTGACCACCATTATCTCGTTGGCCCAGGATAGTGTCAAACTGAGTGGTTGTTATTATTTAATATTAAATCTCTAATAGTTATGTAACATATTGTATATTCTGTATATTATAAAACAGAGTATATGGTCACAATATAAACAAATTTAGTGATTTGCCTGCAATAGGCAAGTTGGGGGATAACTTCGGTGGATTGCAGAATTGATATCAGTGGCAGTTCGAATAATAACTAGCATAGCCATTATGTAGCATTTAGCGGTAATCTGGAATCACAATATTTTTATTATCAGGAAAATGGAAAGAAAGGTGTGATTTATCTTTATAGCTTACCCCACTCGACCGGACTATTTCCTTCCGAATATTTGTTTACAACCAGACCTCGATCGCTGGTCCAGCTTACAGCACCATTAACTAATTTTTCGTTGCCACTATTCAAATATGCTTCGGCAATTTGAATAGAACCATTATTGTCCAGTAGTTTGAGCAAGTCGCTAATGACTTCTTCTTTGCCGATACCAATAAACGCATATAGTGCATTACTAATTCGATCAGAATCTTTTGATTCAATATCTTTCATTAATACTCGCTTTGTATCTGACCATAGCGCCTGTAAATCCTTATTGGCGCGTTTTGCAACCAGGTAGTGTATTTCTTCTTCCTCGGTACGAGGTACCCAGCCAATATCCTGCAATATTGGCGCTGTGTACTGAGCTGTGTACCATTGTGTTAACGTTGCCTTCAACGCGGGTACAGCCTGAATTCCAAATTTTTGAAGCGCACGGGATGTGCTGTTGATTAACATTTTCAGTTTAAAGTCATCGTCGAGCCATTGAGTGTTGGCAATGGCATCAATTAAAGGCTGGATGGTCGTTGGATCCTTAATTTGACCCAGAACGCGCGCTGCTTCTACCTGGTATGGTGAATCTTCCTGTTTTAATTCCAGCAATAAAGGTTTAACAGCGGGCTTTCCTACTTCTTCACACATATTCCAGTCACGTTTTGCGATGCAATAGTATGCTTTCTCTTGATTATTTTCAGGTACCCAGTTTTTAGCCAATAAAGTTTTTCGCGCTGCTTCTCGAACGTTAACATCCAAATCACCTAGAGAGTTTTTTAATGCCGGTATTGTTCGTTTATCGTCGATATTATTCAAGGCATTGGCGGCGGCCAGACGTACTGAAGGTTGATAATCTTTTAACGCA
>NZ_CDLKIE010000503.1:0-4271 GCF_975902315.1 Kaarinaea lacus
GGCGCTGAAATTGTCACAGTAGCCATTCGCCGAACCAATATAGGCCAGAATCCGGATGAGCCCAATTTACTGGATGTGGTTTCGCCGGATAAATATACCATCCTCCCAAATACCGCCGGTTGCTATACCGCAGAAGACGCGGTCCGCACCTGTCGCCTGGCGCGTGAATTGCTGGATGGTCATGACCTGGTAAAACTGGAGGTTTTGGGTGATGAAAAAACGCTTTATCCTGATGTCACTGCAACACTGGAAGCCACGGAAACGCTCGTTAAAGATGGCTTCAAAGTCATGGTGTATACCAGCGATGACCCCATCCTGGCCAAGCGACTGGAAGAAATGGGCTGTGTTGCGGTCATGCCATTAGCTGCTCCTATTGGTTCCGGCCTCGGCATTCAAAATCCATACAACATTTTAACGATCATCGAAGAAGCCAATGTGCCCATCCTGGTTGACGCAGGTGTTGGCACCGCATCAGATGCCACCATCGCCATGGAACTGGGCTGTGATGGTGTACTCATGAACACGGCCATCGCCGGCGCACAAAAACCGGTATTGATGGCGTCAGCCATGAAAAAAGCCATTGAAGCCGGACGTGAAGCCTATTTGGCGGGACGCATTCCCCGTAAGCGTTATGCCAGTGCGTCATCACCCATTGACGGAACTTTTTTCTAACTCCAACTCTTGTATTCGTTGACGATATGAGTCCGTCTCAAGACGATAACTCAGAACGCCCTGCAACTTTTCAACGCAAAATACGCAGTTTCGTACGGCGCGAAGGCCGTATGACCAGACGTCAGAGTTCAGCTTATGAATCATTACTTCCAAAATATGGTGTAGAGTGCGGGCAACTACTCGACCTGTCTGCCTTATTCGGACGAGTTGCCCCTACTATAGTGGAAATTGGCTTCGGCATGGGTGACACCCTGGCCACCATGGCGATGGAAAATCCCGATTCGAACTTTATTGGCATTGAGGTTCACCGTCCGGGGGTAGGTAGCTTACTTGCGACCATAGAAGAAAAAGGCATCAGTAATATTCGTATCTTTTGCCATGATGCCGTGGAAGTACTGGAACAATCAATTCCTGATCAGAGCCTTGATGGTATACACATTTTTTTCCCAGACCCCTGGCACAAAAAACGTCACCACAAAAGGCGATTGATTCAAACCGCGTTTGTAAATCTGTTAGCAACAAAACTAAAGCCGCAAGGTCAATTACATATCGCAACAGACTGGAAAAATTATGCAGAATGGATTGAGGAAGTAATGGCCGAGACTCCAAATTTCTCCAAACTTGCAGAAGATAACTCTCACCAACGTCCTACTACAAAATTTGAAAAGCGTGGATTAAAACTGGGGCATGGGGTGTGGGATATGATTTATGTTCATTGTGAACATCAAAATTCATCCGCATAGAGAATTTTCAACTGGATAAGATTGTTTAGCAAATAAAAAAGGGGAATCGTTTGATTCCCCTTTTTGCTGATCAATGCAGTTAATTACTTGTAGTAATCAACCATTTTTTCCAGGCTTATAGGCTTGATCTTGGAAGCATGCCCCGAACACCCAAAAGCTTCGTAACGCGCTTTACAAATATCCTTCATAGCAGCGGTTGAAACTTTCAGGAACTTGCGAGGATCGAAATTAGATTTGTTCTCTGCAAGATGTTTACGAACAGCTCCTGTAGATGCCATACGCAAGTCAGTATCAATGTTCACCTTACGCACGCCATGTTTAATACCTTCCTGTATCTCTTCCACTGGTACACCATAGGTTTCGCCCATATCACCACCGTACTCGTTGATGATCTTCAACCAGTCTTGAGGCACAGAAGAAGAACCATGCATAACCAGGTGGGTGTTAGGAATCTTGGCGTGGATTTCTTTGATACGTTCAATTGCCAAAATGTCACCTGTAGGAGGACGGGTAAACTTGTAAGCACCGTGGCTGGTACCAATGGCAATCGCCAATGCGTCAACGTTGGTTTTAGCGACAAAATCAGCCGCTTCATCAGGATCAGTCAATAATTGATCCATAGACAATTTACCTTCAGCGCCATGACCGTCTTCTTCGCCCATTTCGCCAGTTTCCAAAGAACCCAGGCAACCCAACTCACCCTCTACTGAAACACCACCAGCATGGGCCATTTTTACGACTTCTGCTGTAGTATTTACATTGTATTCGTAAGAAGACGGTGTTTTCATGTCAGGCATTAAAGAACCATCCATCATGACCGAGCTGAAACCGGACTGAATGGAACGCAAACACACTGCAGGCTCTGAACCATGATCCTGGTGCATAACAACCGGGATATGCGGATACATTTCAACGGCAGCTGAAATTAAATGACGTAAAAAAGGTTCACCTGCGTAACTGCGCGCTCCTGCAGAACCCTGCATAATAACAGGGCTGTCACATTCGTCAGCGGCTTGCATGATAGCGTGAACTTGCTCCATGTTGTTCACATTAAAAGCCGGCATACCAAAATTATTTTCGGCTGCGTAATCCAGTAATTGGCGTAAACTAATTAGTGCCATAGTCGTCTCCCATTAAATACAAAGTTGAATAAATAAAGTATAAATGCATTACGTAAATTAAAAACTACACAAATATTGCCAGATTCTACTCTTCGCTGGGCATGACTTCTGATCCCACCCGAATTATTTTCAAAGCATTGGTACCACCCATGATACCCGTCAAATCACCTTTAGTAATGATAACTAAATCACCATCTCTCACAACACCGCGGCGTTTTAGCTCATCAATAATTTCCTTGTTCGCCGTGGCGTGATCTTTCTTCGTAATATCAAAACTTAACGGATAAACCCCACGATACAAAGTGACTTTACGACGTGTTTTTACGTGGCGTGTCAGGGCGTAAATTGGAATCCCGGAGCTAATGCGTGACATCCACAGCGGGGTTGAACCCGATTCTGTTAATGCCGCAATGGCTTTCACGCCGAGGTGATTAGCCGTATACATCGCTGCCATAGCAATTGCCTCATCCACACGACCAAACACTGTATTGATGCGATGATCCGACTTTAGTGTCATCGGCTGTTTTTCCGCCTCACGACAAATACGATCCATTGCCGTTACCGCTTTGTCGGGAAAATCACCTGCTGCGGTCTCCGCTGACAGCATCACAGCGTCGGTCCCATCAAACACGGAATTCGCCACATCAAAAACTTCTGCCCGAGTGGGTATTTGGCTCTTGATCATGGAGTCCATCATTTGCGTTGCCGTGATTACTATCCGGTTCATTTCACGCGCCATCCTAATAATATTTTTTTGTACCGGAGGTAACGCAGCATCTCCGATTTCCACACCCAAATCCCCACGAGCAATCATCACAGCATCGGATGCTGCAATGATGTCTTCAATAGCTTCCAGTGCTTCTGTTCGCTCAATCTTGGCAATTATCCCACCCAGGCCTCCGGCCTGGTGCAACAGGTCTCGAGCTTCATTGATATCATCAGCGCTGCGAGGAAAAGAAACAGCAAGATAGTCCGCCTGTATTTCGGCGGCCAGTTTGATATCGTCTCTGTCTTTGTCGGTTAAGGAAGGCGCAGACAAGCCACCACCCAGGCGATTAATCCCTTTGCGATTAGACAATTCACCACCGGTAACAACCCGACACTTGACCTCTGTACCGTTACTTTCTTCAACCCAAAGTTCTATACGGCCATCATCAAGTAATAATGTGTTACCGCGCTCAACATCGTTTGGCAAATTTTTATACGCGATACCAACTCTTTCCTGGGTGCCTGCATCCGGATCCAGTTCAGCATCAAGAATAAACGTGTCACCTTCGGCTAACTGGATCTTGCCATCCTTGAATTTATCTATTCGAATTTTCGGGCCCTGCAGGTCAGCTAATACACCGACCTGTCGACCGTGGGCGCGAGCCCGATTACGTACTCTTTCAGCACGTTCCCGATGTTCATCATGGGATCCATGGGAAAAATTCAACCGCACTACATCGGCACCCGCCTCGATAAGCTTATCAAGCGCTTTGGGATCATCAGTAGAAGGCCCCAGGGTTGCTACGATTTTTGTTCTTCTTTGCAAAATGTTACTCCATGTCTGTCCACGAGTTGTGGACGTTTAGTCTTTAGCGCGCGCTTCCAACATGGCAACTGCTGGCAATGTTTTACCTTCTAAATATTCGAGGAACGCACCGCCGGCAGTGGATATATAAGATACCTTGTCGTAGATATCGTATTTCTGAATCGCAGCGATGGTGTCACCACCACCTGCCAGGCTAAAACC
>NZ_CDLKIE010000504.1:0-7791 GCF_975902315.1 Kaarinaea lacus
ATGTATTCCTGGAAAGATGAAATTGAAAGTAACGCCGTGGAAGTTCATATTCATACTATCCGTAAAAAACTGGGCAGTGATTTAATTCGAACCATTCGAGGCGTCGGTTATATTGTGGATAAACCAAAATGAATGTATCGATTCGCAAGCGGCTGTTATTTAGCTTGCTATCTTTAATAACTGTTGCGTGTATATTTACCTTAACTAAAAACTATTTTGATACCCGCAAGGAAATCCAGGAGCTTATGGACGCGGAGCTGGCGCAGTCAGCCCGCGTACTACTGGAAATCAGCGCACATGAACTCTATGAACAGTTAGCCTATGATGCCCAGGATACAGAAAGAGACGGCGTTTCGGAACACATCAATACCCAGGTCCATAAATATCAACAGGAAATTGATTTTCAAATCTGGACCATCGATGGCCGTCTGGCAGTACGTTCGGAAAATTCTCCAACCGATGCCTTAATTGACAAAGATGAAGTATTCGGTGAGCGGGTAGTCAATGGCGAACGCTGGCGGGTGTATTCGATATCAGACGAACATAACACGTTACGTGTCCAGGTTGGCCAACCCTTAAAACAACGGGATAGCTTGAGTAACAGCATATCCATCCGGTTGATTACATCATTCGGCATAATTCTACCGATGCTGGCGGTGTTGATTTTTTTCACTGTCGGCCATGCGATGCAGCCCTTAAAAAATATTGCCAAGCAAATTGAAAATCGTCGTTTTGACAATCTGCAACCAGTTGATACCTATCACGTGCCATCCGAAGCGCTGCCAATAGTAAATTCATTAAACTCGCTATTTAAACGACTTCAAAATGCCTTTGAAGAAATAGTTTTGTTTACCTCCAATGCGGCTCATGAATTAAGAACACCTTTAGCCGCGCAGAAAGTTCATGCTCAAGTTGCGATGCAATCCAGTGATGACAAGGCCCGTAATGAAGCCTTGCAGGAAGTGGTTGATAGCATTGATCGTGCTACACACATGGTGGAACAACTGTTGACTCTATCGAGGCTGGATCCAGAAGGAAGCTTGTGTTGTGGTGAAAACGCCAATCTTTGCCATATTGCAGAAGAACAACTGTCAGAAATTGGTATCGCGGCACTGGATAAGAACATAGATCTTAGCCTGGATGCGCCTGACGACTGCTTTGTTAAGGGTGAATCGGTTATGGTTGGTATTCTGATTCGAAACCTCGTTGAAAACGCCATCCGTTATACGCCAGAAGGTGGAACTGTGACAGTTTCAATAATGGAAGAAGACAATCACAGGCATGTTATCGTGGAAGACAGTGGTCCGGGGATTCCTGAGGAAGAGTACGAAAAAGTTTTTAAGCGATTTTACCGAGTATCTGAAGGAAATCACGAGGGAACTGGACTGGGCCTGGCAATGGTACAACGCATAATTGAAATTCATCGTGCTGCAATTGAGTTTGGTAAATCACGTTATGGTGGATTAAAGGTCGATGTATGTTTTGCCGAACCTCAACTTGTTTGATGACGGCAGAATGTAAGATTGTTTCTAAAGACAATTTGAGCCGAGCAAACTGCCAACTACGCTGCCTGCTGCATTCCACACCATGTCTCGTTCGCTGTACATGGTTTTTTTCCTGCGTTTGTCATAACTTTCTTTTGCTGCACCCAATGTCAGCGTCACACTGAAACCAATTAACGCTGCTTCGCAGTTGTCACGGTTATCATCCCTGGCTGCATTGGCTATAGCTGCACTGATCGCAGTAGATAATAGAAAGTGTTTATATTTATCACTGGAAGTCCAGTCATCTTTAAGATTATTTTTGTTCTGGCTTGCACACCCGATCAATACAAAAAATAGTAAAATTAGTACTATAGTTTTACCGATTGTTGTGAAACGCCAGTTCAATATTGGTTCTCTCAAGTCACGCCTGGGTAGATAGATTTTAAAGCAACGAAAAAAGTTGTCGATCGCCTGTGTTAATCTAGATAGTTTAGCCTATTAAATGCCCATTTTAGGCAATTATATTTAATCAATGCGTCGTCCTGGAGTATTTGGGTAAAAAGTGATTGCCAGGTGGGCTGTGTGGTGGCGTCATCGATTTGTCATGAGTTGCTGCTAATGTTGGAAGCTTGAGCAATAGCAATTATTCTTTTCACCTCGCAAATATCAGAGAAAGCGTTTTAGCGTGCCAGGGAAGTCGCTCTGATCTATTTGTACTCGAGACTAAAGTGGTTAAGGATTAAAAAGATCTATTCTGGAAGTATCAAGGACCTTTTTCTTTCTTTTTATATTACACAGCAGCTCTTTTATGGTGTTTGTCCAGAGCCTCCACATTTTCGTCGATAATAGGATTATCGTTTTCATCATAATGAAGATAAACTTCCTTGTTTGTCCTTAAATAGTTTACTTCACCATCGCTTAGTTTTGTGTATTCACGAATTTGATCTGTGGTCACTATCGGTGCTTTACTCTGGCGACGATTGTGCCGTCCGTATTTTTTTTGATTCCAAAGTATCCACGATGCCATCATTACCCACATCACAAGAATTACAGTTCCGTAATGAGCAACGCTTTCCAGTGTCTCCAGTCCTCCAGGGGATAACATTTGTTGTTTGAATAAGTAGCTACCGGCGACCCACACTAGCAAACTGATCAAAGGCATGATCAGGTATACCCACAAACTCCATGAGATAAACATAATGACCAGTTCAGCGTATTTCTGGGTTTGGGGTACCAGGCGCCAGAACATATTACGGTGTTCCGGTTTTTTTTGTGCTTCCCGTAAACGTAGTGGAGAATAAAGTAGTTTTCGCCCCGGGCTCACCCAAACTGCATGTCGGGTTTTGCCCATTTTCGCCAGTCCTCGGGGAACAGCAACGATCGTGGTGGCGGCGCTAATAGCCCAGTATATAGCGGGATACCAAATGGCCCAGAATAAATAGCGAAACAACCCGCGCCGTTCGTACAGGCTATCGAGTAATAAACCTACAGCAAACTGAGTTAAGCATACGAGCGCTAATGCGACCCCCGTCCATTGCGGTATCAGGGTTTCAACGACCAGTGCGTCAGGCCAGTACGCTTCCGGTACGGTGTACGTTGCTGCCCAACATAACACCGTGAATGCAACTGAATAGCACCAGACGACACTGATCCAGTATTCCAGTCCCACCAGCCACATGCGACGATTTTTCCATTGAAAAATATCTTTGCCAAACTTAACCGCTGCTTCAACACCACCCTGTGCCCAGCGCAAGCGTTGTTTCCAGAGTGATTTTATAGATTCGGGAACCAGTATCCACGTTAGTGCCTTGGGTTCATAGCGTATATCCCAGTAACGCAGCTGCAGTTTCCAGCTAATGTCGATGTCTTCCGTAACTGTTTCTGCAGACCAGTAGCCTACATCGTGCAACGCAGATTTACGAAAGCAGGCATTGACACCGGACACGGTGAACAGCCGACCGATATTCCGCTGTGTTCGTTTCACCATGCCTACAATTGCAGAGAATTCTCCGATCTGGATGCGAGCCAACAGGCTGGTTTTATTGATAACTCGGGGATTGCCGGTTACTGCTCCAACGCGTGGACAATCAAGGAAATGTTTAACCATCCAGAAGAGGGCATCTTTATCCAGCAGTGCGTCGGCGTCAATGCACATAATATAATCTGCTGTGCTGGCATGTACCCCAGCATTCAATGCCATTGCTTTACCGTAATTGCGCGTTAGTGTAACGACTTTCAGGTTATCGATCTCATTAGATAATTTATGCAAAATCTGGCCGGTATCATCAGTGCTGCCATCGTTTACCGCAATGATATCAAACGAAGGGTAGTTGTTTTCAGTAAGCTGGTGGATCGCATCTTCAATACAGCTTTGCTCATTGTGGCATGGTACGAGAATAGAAACGTGTGGATGCGTATCCAGCTCGGGAGGTTTCGCTCGTTTGCGTTCGCGACGGTTAAAAAAGATTAGTGCGCCGGTCATCCAGTACACCGCCATGAATAGCGGGTAGAAAAAAATAAAAACAAAAAATACAAAATCCATGACTAATCTCCAAAAGCGGCTAGTAGTCTATTAGCTGGTTTATCTGGAATGGCGAAACCGCCAAGCATGCTGTAAAAATCTCTGTTTACATCGATGCCATAATGCTCCACACCCAGTGAGCGAATGGTTTCTTCAATTTTAGGAACTGTTGACATATCTTCCTGCGGGACTTTTACGTGAATAAATAATTTGGTTGGTAATCCTTTTGCATTCAGGATTTCTTTTCGCAATTGCTCGTTAGAATGAGAACTTTCCACAGGCAGAATAATGAAATCGTAGTTCCTGATGTCGTCAATTTTACCGTAATGACCGAATTTGGATTTGGGATGGAAGTAATTTACGATTTTCTTTATTTTGCTAACCCTGCTTGATGCTTGTCCGTCAAAAATCACACCGTTAAACCAGTTGAGGCGCGCAAGATCGGTATAAAACTCGTCTGGCTTATTTTCAGTGATATCTTCAGGTAAGCGTAAATAGACGTGACGAATATCCGAACCATTATGTAATTGATGAGTGACACGGTTCAGTATGTCAGACTCGACTTTCATTTGCTGAGTAGGAAAAAAAGCTCTTTTACCGTCATTGGTAAACGGGGAAATTATTACGGTATTTACGTTGGACTGCTCTATATTCTTTAGCAGGGATGATAGTAATTCCTCCTGCCTTTGATTTGTCTGTCCCCTGAATTTGTCCAGGCTTATTTCCACAAAGCGGTGTGTTAAATAGCGTAAGGGTTCATAGTTAAGGTCGGCTACAAAGTCATCAATTTTAGTTTCTCGCATTATCATAATGCGATTAAGTACCTTCAGCTGGTTTTTCATATTTGGGCCGTCGTCCAGAGTAAGCTGGATTTTCATGCCCAGTAAGTCTGCCTCTGTAGACAGCACATTGTCGTATCGGCCATAGGGCCAGGTGATTGCAACTGGTTTTACCTTTAATTCTTCTTCGAACCGCGTTACGCCATGTTTTAAATCGGCTGCAATACGTTGGCGGAAAGCAGACTCGGATTCATAGCTATTAATTGTGGGAGAAAAAATTCTTGTCACCCCCGACGGCGCATAGTTGCCTTGCGGATTAGACTGAACGCCGGTGTGCAGATCGTGGCTATGTGAAATTATGTCCACGTTCTGTGATTTTTGCAGTTCACGTAACTCTGACCAGCTCAGTAGTTTGTTGTGATACTCAGGAGGTGTGTTATTACCGTCAACCCAGCCACTGACTACGCTTAACACGGAAGGGTAGCCATAGATATCCAGTAATGGTGCAACAAAATCACTATAACTTTTCAGACCGTCGTCAAACGTTAACAGAACGGCTTTGTTAGGTAAGCTTTCCTGTTTTTTAATGATGCGTTCCAGAGTGCCAAGCGATATAGGCTGGTAACCGTGTGTTTCCAGGTAATCCATTTGAGCAACGAATGCAGATCGGCTGACTGCATATATGTCTTCTCCTGGTTCAGCAACGATATCGTGATAAGTTAGCACTGTTAGCTGGTTCGCTATTGCTGTGCTACAAACAGTGAGTACCAGTATGCATGTGAAAAATTGAATAAGTTTCATAAAAATTTCCTGGTGTAATTTACCAGAAACGATCCTATAGTTTCGCGGTCACCGTCAAAAACCCGGCTGGCGATTTCAAGCCACCAATTGAACGAGTGTACACGGCTGAAATCATATTCTTGTGAGTAACTCGCTCCGTAAATCGCTTTGGTGCTGTATCCCTGTTGGTCGTATTGCCCGACAAATAATGCAAGATGGTCAACATGGCGGTCATACCTGGAGTCATAAATAAAACTGGTTCGATGCACCAGGGACAGACTGGTGTCACGGAGTGGATTATAGTACACCGTGTTTTCCAGTGTGTTTTGCGAGCCATAGAGTTGCAGGATGACACGTTGCTCGCGTTTGGTTTTCATCTCATAGGCATAACCAAGTTCGGTATAATATGTATCGCGGTCGTTACCGTCTGAAAAACTATACGCGGACAACGAACCATACCACTCCCAGCGATAATCAAGAGAATGATAGTACGCCGATAAAGTTGCCCGGGGCGAGTCTACGCCAATGGCTTTCGCGCGTAACGGTACATCTTCCGTGTAAGAGGCGTATTGACCAAATATTTCCCATGAAGAATTAGGATAAAATATTAATGTAGTGGTTGAGCCGCCCTCACCACCATCTACTACATCAAAGGAGAACTCCTGTTCCAGATACCATTTGGGATTAAACCAGTACGTGACACCTGCACCCAGCCGGTGAAGGTCTCCAGTTTCGAATTCCGGGTCATCAGCAAAGGTAGTAAAGTAACGGACAAACCAGCGGGCAGCGTCTGCAAACTGCCGGGAATATTTTGCTTCAAGATAGTAATCCTGGTTGCCGGCATCTGACTGTCCGGTTCCGCTGCTTATATTCAGTTCCGGTTTGCGATCGATAACGATGTTATTCAGCAAGGATTGATAAATTGACTTGATATCTTCATTGTCTGGATAGTTTTTGCTGCCTTCCCGCAACAAGGCCAGCGCTTCGTCATTCCGCCGGGTACTGGCGAGGCATTCGGCAACCGGGCCAATTAAATAATCTTCCTTGTTGGGTCGGTCTTTGATGGCCTGGTATTTTTCCAGTGCCTCGTCACAGTCACCTTTCCAGCCGGCAATGACGACGTAATCCCGCCATATCGGATAATTGTCTGGATGTTTGGGCAATAGCTCGCTCAGAATTGCCAGAGCGGCATCATGGTCACCACTGTGCGACAATTCAATTGCGCGTTTATACTCTGATTCCAGAGATTTTTCTTGTGCCTTTTCTTCTTGTGCCAATGCATGCTGCATAAGAAACGGCAAAATTAATACCAGTAAAATTGTACTAAACCGCACAATCCTCACTCCTTTATTTCAACGAATATCGGTTTATACAGAGTGAAGTTTAGAGACGGCGAACTGCGACACAGGTGGACAACAGCTATTATTGTGTTATTGCCGACTTCAATACTTCTTGCTACTACTAAAAGTCCTGTATCCTACGAAAGCGATTATTTGGTGTGCCTTCAGTGGCTATGATGAGTAGTGCAACACTTACGTATTAGACGCTAAGTCCATGTTAGCACAAGATAAGTACAATATTTAAGTACTAAATCTCGATCTCCGATATATTTAGTGTGATTGTTTATAAGAGGTTGTTTTTTGGTCAATTTTTCACATTGTCGGCGACCAGAAATCGCTACCAATGCGCTGAATCAGGCAGTTTCATTCAATCGTGAAAGTTTTATTACTAATAAAATAGTTATAACAGTCTGAATAGCTTAATAATGTGCACAGTTCTCAGACTGATGAAATATGCCAAACACACGCTATGTGTAATAAAAATGTCATATAATTTTGCTCTAATGCGAGCCATATCATTGGGATAACAGCACTTATTTAAGTGTCCAATGTACAAATTGACGCAATACTATGAGCGCTGTAACGGAAAATGAAATCTAATTATTTATTAGTCGTTGAAGACGAATCGGCTATTCGAGACATGGTAGGTTTTACCCTGGAGCGTGCTGGATTTAACTGGTCTGGTGCGTCTGATGTCTCAGAAGCGGATGCTGAAATCGGTAACCGGCGGCCGGACCTGATCATTCTGGACTGGATGCTACCCGGGCTAAGTGGGGTGGATTTTGCTCGCCGGGTCCGAAGAAATACCGGAACCAAGGATATTCCTATCATTATGTTGACGGCGCGCAGTGAAGAAGATGACCGCATCAAAGGCCTGGATGCAGGTG
>NZ_CDLKIE010000505.1:0-8369 GCF_975902315.1 Kaarinaea lacus
CTAACCGGCTCATCCGCTAAGCTCAATTCGGTTGTTTATTACACAGGTAACTTGTTGTTACTAAAGGTATAGTAGCTAACACTGGACTGACATTCCTTCTATTTTCAGAGAATCAAATTATTAATTCGCGGTAAATTTATAACTATTTGCATATCTTTGCATATCTGTGACCTGTGTCAGTTAGCGTGGTTAAAGGAATACAATTACTTGCCGATGCTTTCAACGATTTACTTTGTTTTTAGCGTCCACTCTACATTGTCATTTTTGATAAGAGATAAGCTACTGCAACACTTTTACTGGAGCATATAATGAAACGTTTACTTAGTGCCGTATTTATCGCCACCATTTGTTCACAAACCATGGCGACCCCGGTATATCATCCACCAGGCCCTAACGTTACCTATGGCTCTGTCAGCAACGGTCAAACACTAATGTCGGACATTAATAATCCAGCAGCCGGCGCGTTAGCACCATTAAAAGAAGGCAGTAAATTTCGTTTTGGCGTATTAAGTTCCATCGGTGCAGGCGTGGAATATGGCGCAATCGACAATTTTTATGATGACCTGGATGCAATAGCTGATGATTTTGATCTATCAAATGCATTCTCCAGTATCACAAATGTTAACGATCCTGCAGCCGTTGCCGAAGTAGACGCGCGAATTAATGATATAAATGACCTATTGCAAAACATTGAAGACAACGCCTATGGTAAAGCGTTTGTTTCCGGCCACGTACCTCTGATGCCCATGATCATTGCATCCGATACGTTAGGCGGAAGTCTGACTTTTGATTTAAACGTCAGTGCAGTTGCCAGAGTGGGCGCAGTAGCAGACACAGTACAATTCGATCTGGCAAATGCCCAAACATTTATTACCAATAATCTGGGCGGTACAAACCAGGCTACATTTGGTGATGTCACAGTCGCTGTCAACGGCAGCAATGTAAGCTACAGTTTGAGCAATGACAGCGTAGTCCGTTTAAAGGCAGCGGGTATTTTTGAAGCAGGCTTCGGATATAGTCGGAATATCTTATCAGCCAATAGCGGCAACCTGCTTGCCGGTCTACGCGGTAAATATTACCAGGTCACTCTGGCCCAGGATGTAGAAAAAGTCGAAAACGACAGCAATACCGAGGACTTATTTGAAGACTTTGACTACAAAAATGGCAATACCGACTCAAACTTCGGTGTCGATCTGGGATTGCTTTGGGCAAGTGATCACTATCGAGTAGGCGCCACGATTAATAATATTAACGAGCCAGAATTTAAATACAATGCCATTGATCCGGCGAAACTGGCACCAATTAATGACCCTCGTATTCGCAGTTTGTTAAGCCAGGAAGTCATTTATACAATGAAAACCCAGTTCACCATAGAAGGTGCGCTTCATACCAAGAATCAAAAATGGGTATTTAGCGCTGCATATGACGCGAATGCGATTGAAGGCCCAACTGGAGATGAGTATCAATGGGGAACACTATCCGCGGCATTTATTACCAAAAGCTGGATAATCCCCGGTATTCGTCTCGGTTATCGCGTCAACCAGGCGGGTTCTGAATTAAGCTACGTGACTGCAGGTTTTACCTTGTTCAAATACCTGAATATCGATGGCGCCTATAGCCTGGATGATGTTGTTGTTGATGGCTCTACACTACCCAGAAGCGCCATACTAAATATAGGCCTGGAGTTGTCGTTCTAATTTCAAGGGAAAATACAAAAATGGCGCAAGGATGCGTTATACACTCACGGCGTTAGTTAAAACTCCCACGCCGCCTGGGCATAGGCACCTTCACCATTTTCGCCGCCAATAAACGCTCCATCAATCTGCAAGGCCCACATTTTCAAGCCAATACCAGCACTGTATGTAGCCTCGTTGTCGCCAATGAGATTTTGCGTGTAACCAAGGCGAAGCATAAAGGCATGGAACACTCGCCACTCCCAGCCCAACGCAGCCAACAGGGTATCGGGAGCATAACCAATTCCATCATTCTTCATCAAGTCAACATCCAGTTCAACCATTGCACGCCTGGACTGGTAGGCAATACCTCCACGAATTTGCGGTCCCAAACTGTATGTATCACCGCTGCTGCCCAGATCATTTTCCTGAGAAAAAATATTCTTAAAAACGAGTCCGGTTTTCCAGACCCCATACTCTTTGGAGAATCCGATGTCGAGATTTAATTCTGAATCACGCAGCGCCTGATCATTGTCAAGATCAAGGCTGGCTGTGGCAATCGGCTCACTGTAGCCATAACTTTTCAGCAATGAAATTTTGCCGGTAATACCTACCAGGATACGCTCCATCCAGAGAATGTCCTGCAATTGAGCGATACCAAACCCTATTTCGGAAACTTCAATAGAACGATGCACCAGGTTTGTACCGGTGTTGTCAGTAATAACCTTCGCTGTCTGAGTCTCATACTCCATGACATAGAGCGAGCCCCCCAGTCCTGGGCTGGGTATAGTCATCAGCAAATTTTTATAGGCATTTTTAAAATATTCCTTTCCATCAATATCAGCAATATTGCCCGTACCCTCTAACGTATCCTTAATATTGTCGGGATCTGCTTCGAATTCACCAGCACCTGGTGCCACAAAATACCAGTCAAACCCTTCAGGTTCTAATGCGGCTAATGCCGGATTGTAAAGTGCGGCATTTGAAATTCCGTGCGCCACGTTCACGCCACCCAAGCCCGCCGATCGGGCATCGAAAACAGGATACTCCAGTGCATGGCTATTGCCGGTTATTGCAGCGAGCATCAGGGAAGCAAACAATTTTTTATAAGCTGAAAACATGGGCAAGATATTTTGTTTTTTTACACTAAATGATATTCCTGTCATTTTTAAGCGTCATTTTAATCAGGCGCCATTCAAAGATATAAAATGCAATATAGCATCCAGGTCTGAATGATTCAGTACCACATCAGCCTGCTGCTGCACTTTAGGCTTGGCTCTATAAGCAACACCCAATCCGGACAGCCCCATCATTAGCAAATCATTGGCGCCGTCACCCACCGCTATGGTTTGGCCAAAATCAATACCAAGTTGTTCAACAAGCTTCGATAAAAAACCTGCCTTAACTTCACCATTGACAATTTCACCAATTACATTGCCAGTCAACTGTCCATCTTTTTCTTCCAATACGTTTGATAAAGCAAAATCCAGATTTAACCGTTCTTTTAAGCGATCAGTGAAATACCTGAATCCACCGGAGACTAAAGCAGTTTTAACACCCGACGCCTGTAAACTGGCCATTAGCTTTTCAGCACCGGCATTGAGCTTTAATCGTTCCTGATAAACAGATTCCAACGCACTATAGTCCAGTCCCTTGAGTAATTTCACCCGTTGTTGCAGAGACGTATTAAAATCGATTTCACCACGCATAGCGGACTCGGTAATTTTAGCCACATGCTCTTTAACACCCACAAAGTCTGCAATTTCATCAACGCATTCGATAGAAATGAGCGTGGAATCCATATCGGTAATCAATAATGCCAGCTTACTGGATTGAAATGACTCCGGCACGTTATTGATGTCAAACGAAAACTGTTGGCGCAAAGCAGCAATCTTTTCTTTCGTCACTGAGTTTGCATGTTGTATCGTGTGAAAATCACCCCTATGAACAAGATCACCAGGAATAGCGTCGAGCAGTATTACCTGGGCGTCATTATCCAGGGATGGTGTATGTAGAATTGTTGTTGGCATAAATCTGCTTTCTTTTAACTATGTCGTCGAGAGATATCTGGTTAGTTGGATTACAGAAAGTTGGTGTCAAATTTCACTCAACAACTGCTCCGTCATGTGTTCGGCTTGATTGCTGTAGCCACCACCGAATAAATTTAAATGGTTAAGTATATGATAAAGGTTATACAGAATTTTTCGCGTTTTATAACCACAATCCAGTGGAAAGGCATCATTATACGCGGAATAAAAGCGGGGAGAAAATCCACCAAACAATTCTGTCATAGCAATATCAGCTTCACGATCACCAAAATAAACGGCGGGATCAAAAATAACGGGTCGGCCGCTCTCTTCAATCGCATAATTTCCTGACCATAAATCGCCATGCAATAACGAAGCTTGTGGATGATAGTCAGTAAAAAACCGATCTAAAGCGGACATTAGTAACTCACCACGCCGCAACAAGTGCTTGTATCCATGTTCTGCTGCCAACTGATATTGAAAACCCAGCCGATGGTCCCGATAAAAATCAATCCAACTGTGTGATGGATCATTAATTTGCGGTGTCGATCCAATGGTATTATCTCGATGCCATCCAAATTGCGCATGCGTGACTCGATGCATATTGGCTAAATCAATACCTAACTGCTCCATGCCTGCTTTGCTACCGCCACTATGGATCGGTAAATTTTCCATCACAATATATGCGCTGCCTGCAGCGATACCGACGCAGAGAGGTTTTGGCACTTTTATCGTGTTCGAATCTGCAATTTCATTTAAACCTTCCAATTCTGCCTCAAACATTGCCAGCTGAGACGCGGCATTGGTTTTAACAAAATAGGACTGTTGATCACCATGGAGGATATACGCCGAATTGATACTTCCACCTCCAACACTACGTGTAGATTCAAAGGCGAATGACTCACCTGAGACGCTAGCAATATGTTCACTAATGCTTTGCCACATAATTCATAGTTTCGCTAGTGATTATTTATAAATCCTGTAACCACATTAGAAGTTTAAAATGGAGTCTATGGTTCTGGAGAATTGTAGTCGGCCAATCATAGGCATTTCGTCCGGCACCTTTAAAGTCAAAATTTCGGCGCAAGTTAAATTCATTTCTAATTATAATGCTTAAGGTATTGGATAACAGTTATAGCATTCGGTTATCCACAAAACCTGTGGATAACTTTGTTGATAAACTGAGACCAATCAAGCCCAGGAAGCATTACAACGGCTTCGCTATTAAATTGTTCTCTTATTGTACGGATATTTTTATTAATTTATTCAATCGGTTACACAACATCAATGGCTTGTACCAGTGTCTTGTCAGGATGTGTAAGGTGTCGGAAATTCTTACAGATTCGTTGTGAATAAACCTCAATGGATAAAAAAAGCCAGCATAAATGCTGGCTTTCAATGTCTGTCGAGTGGACAGAAAATATAATTATTAGTGTTATTAGTCTTTAGTACTTACAGGCTAAGTACGAAATCAACCAACTTCTCGATGTCAGCATCTTTAACGCGTGGTGAGTAAGGAGGCATTGGCGCACCACCAGTAACTTTAGTCCAGTTACCTTTACCACCTTTCTTAACTTTCTCAACCAAAGTAGCTTTTGCACCACCGTCGCCTTTGTATTTAGCAGCAACGTCTTTCCAGGCTGGACCAACTACTTTTTTGTCAACGCTGTGGCAAGCCAGGCAACCGCTCTTCTTGGCCAGATCCAGGTCAGCTTGTGCAGTACCAGATACTGCCAAAATAGCTGCTGCAGCTGAAATTGCTAACATTTTTGATTTCATGTTGTTTCCCCTCACATAATTTATAATGACAAACATTATTGCGACGCCCCTCCAATGAAGTGACCTCGCATCCTCCCCTTAATTCTTATGTTCGCTGTTCTAGTTCGCACTTAATCACAGCTAAAACAAAACGGAGATATTCTTTAAATCGCTCAACAAGCAATGTGGTTTACTCGTGTCGCGAAAGTCTGCCGGTGTTCAGGCAAACTGAGTCGGTCTTTATGCCATTGGGGATATATGATGTCAAGTAATTATTATGTAGCGCTATGGGTATATCACGTTAGTCTATTAGCTGCACATATTGTATAAGCAATGCCTATATTTCAGTCATTTCGATTACTACAGGTTATCAATTAAATCGATGCTACCACGCAGCGCTAAAAGGAACTTCAGCACTGCAGCCGATCATCGTCACAAACCCCAAAGGCTATTCAGTTCTGCAGATTCATGGATTCGGGCCAACAAGATTTCTTTAAATTCATCAGGATCCTTTTGAAAAGTCATTTCGCCTGCTTTAGGAAAATGAGAATCCCACAATCGCGATAGCCAGAATCGCAACGCAGCCAACCGCAACAACATGGACCAGGCCTTTATCTCGTCAGCCGAAATTGACCGTATCGAATTATAGGCATGGCACAGGCACTCAGCACGCTCGAAGTCCAGAACACCCCCCAGACTTATACACCAATCATTAACCGTAATCGCAACGTCATACAAAAGACTGTCGTTGCAGGCATTATAAAAATCCAGTATGCCACTTAGCTCATTGTTGACAAACAATACATTGTCACGAAATAAATCAGCGTGGACCACTCCTTGTGGCAGGTTTAGATAATTTTGCATATCTTGAACCGCCATCTCACGCTGCAGTATTTCAGCATCCCCCTCACTGAGCAAAGGCAATAACTGTTGCCCTGCCCGGTTACGCCATTCAGCTCCACGAAAGTTGTCCTGATGCAATGGAAATGACATACCTGCGACGTGCAACCTGGCTAGCGCCAGACCAATAGCTTCACAGTGATTAGTATCAGGTTCCAGCACCGATTTACCGCGCAATCGCTGCATTAATGTTGCAGGCTTTCCATTTAACTCATGCACATAGTTTTGTGTTTTGTCGGCGATGGGATGAGCGCTCGGTACTTTGTGTTCATTGAGAAACGCCATTAGTTCAAGATAAAACGGCAGCTCAGCCGTTTTTAATATTTCGAACAAGGTTAGAACGTACTGTCCTTGAGTGGTGTCAACAAAGTAATTGGTGTTCTCAATACCGGCGCTGATACCCTGATAATTGACCAGGTCACCTAAATCGTAGTTTAGCAGGAAGCTTTCCAGCTCGGCCTGGGAAACAGAAGTATAGACAGACATTAGAATGGTAGCTTGTTTTGCTTTTTAAGTTGTAATTGTAAAAAGCAAAGTGTAACACAAGCTGGTTTTTAAAAACTGCTCGACCCATTGCTGTGCGTCTTTAGTTCTTTAGCCTTAAATTTTTCTGTATTTATTGCGTGAAAATCGCGTGCGTGTAGAGTCGAAAACAAATCAACAACAGGATACGAAATTATAAATCCAGCATGATTTGCTGCTCTTCTTCCGAAGGCTCGAATCCCCTTTGCTCGTAGTGCTTGAAGATTGCCTTGACAACATCGTCCGGATCATCCAGGACATGAAACAGGTTGAGATCTTCCGGGTCAATCATTTGCTCTACCAGAGGGCTTTCCTTGAGCCATTTAATAAATCCTTCCCAGAAGGGCGAATGCACAAGAATAATAGGAATACGTCGAGTTTTTCCTGTCTGAACCAGGGTTAGTATTTCCGCCAGTTCATCCAGTGTACCGAAACCACCTGGCATGCAGACATAGGCTGCAGCATATTTAACGAACATCACTTTCCGCGAAAAAAAATGGCGAAAAGTGAGCGAAATGTCCTGGTAACTGTTACCAGCCTGTTCGTGCGGCAACTGGATATTTAATCCAATACTGGGGGACTTACCGGCGAACGCACCCTTATTCGCTGCTTCCATAATACCAGGCCCACCACCGCTCACGACGCTAAAACCAGCATCAGACAGCTTGCCGGCGATTTTTTCTGTCAATAAATAATAAGGGTGATTGCGTTCTGTACGGGCTGAACCAAAAATACTCACTGATGGGCGTACGCGAGCCATTCGCTCAAAACCTTCGACAAATTCCGCCATAATCTGAAAAATTTTCCAGGATTCGCGGGTTAACATGGTATCGTCGACGGGCGACATTCCCGGGTGGGAGGATTTATCTTGATCGGACATAATTCACTCTTTTAATAAAAAACAGAATCTACGACAATACGGCCCTATGCCTACTATGCAAAATTCTAGCCCATTCATTCTGGTTGACGGTTCGTCCTACCTGTATCGTGCGTTTCACGCCATGCCGAATTTAACAAACTCCGCGGGTGATTACACTGGCGCTGTTTACGGGGTTGTTAATATGTTGCGCAAACTGCTTAAAGATTACGACCCTCAATACATGGCCGTAGTATTTGACGCCAAAGGCAAGACGTTTCGGGATGATCTTTATAATGAATATAAGGCCAATCGCCCGCCAATGCCACCGGAATTACGCAAACAAATTGAACCGCTGCATCAAGTCATTCAAGCCATGGGGATTCCCATGCTTGTTATTGAAGGTGTAGAAGCTGATGATGTCATCGGTACCCTGGCAGTTGCAGCGACCAGAAAGAAAATGGATACACTGATATCCACCGGCGATAAAGACATGGCTCAGCTAGTCAATGAACATGTGACTTTGATGGATACCATGAAAAATGCTTTTATGGATCGCGATGGGGTCATTGAAAAATTCGGGCTCCCACCGGAACGTATCATTGATTATTTGGCTTTGATGGGTGACAAATC